>NZ_JAQVHI010000011.1:0-61969 GCF_028696275.1 Lascolabacillus sp. | reverse complement strand
ACATATGAGCGTGATTATGAAGATCAGATCGCTGAGGTACAAAAGAAAAGCCCTAAAAAATCATTCAGGGAATTTCTTCTGAATTCATCAAATGTATGGGAAGTTAAATAGTAATTAAAAAATATACAAGTTAAAAATTAAGAGGTACGATTATTCGTGCCTCTTTTCTTTTCTACGCTTTATCTCTGTTTCAATAAGTCGCAATTCCCTGCTTGTCTGACCTTTCATAGATGTATTCTCCTTAGCTCTTCTAAAGAGATATGGCATCATAGTTTTTACTTCTCCATAAGGTACATATTTTGCGACATTGTATCCATGTTCAGCAAGACTATAGGTAATATGATCACTCATACCATACAGTTGTGAAAAATATATTCCGGGGAAGTTTCTTGGAATACCATACTCATCAATTAGTCTTGCAAGCAGTAATGAACTTTTCTCATTATGAGTAGAAACCATAAAGTCTATAGTTTTATAATTTTCGATCAAATAATGAATGGCTGCATCAAAATCGTGATCAGTTGACTCTTTATCTGGCTGAATAGGTGATGGATAACCAAGTTCAATTGCCCGTTCACGTTCTTTTTCCATATACGCACCGCGAACAATTTTGAGTCCAAATTTAAATCCTTCATCCAAAGCTTTTTTATGATGAAGTTTAAGTCGCTCAAGTCCATCCCTACAGTATAACTGATAAGTATTTTGTACAATTGCTTTTTCACCATTATATTTTGACATAAGCTTTAAAACCATTTCGTCCAGAATTGGCTGAATCCATGTTTCCTCTGCATCTATAAGTACAGGGATACCTAATTCATATCCTCTTTTGAAGATTGAGGCCATTCTTTTTTCCACTCTGTTGAACTCCTCTTGTTCTTCATAAGAGAGAGCTTCATTTGCACTCACCTTTGCAAGAAGATCAAATCGCCCAATACCTGTAATCTTAAAAGCACTAAAAGGCACATTTTTGCTGTTAGCGGCAAATTCAATTGTTCGAATAATTTCATTACAAGTTGCGTCGAACAACTCATCCGAATCTTCACCCTCAAGTGCATAATCAAGAATAGAATCAACATTTCGACGACCCAGCTGAGCAATGGTTTTACTGCTATCTAAGATCGACATTCCACCCACAAAATGCCTGTAAATTGTCTTACGCAGTATACCCTTTACAGGGAAATGAATTGCAAAAGCAAGCTTTACGAGGAATTCACCTGTTTTAACCAAGTTCCTGCTGTTCATTACCTTAAAAAGCTGATACGCTTGTTTGAGACTGGAATCGGATAAATCACGAAATGCTAATTCAGTATTTTCCAAGTCTATAAATGATTCTTTTCTATCAGATAGTGTTGTTCTTTCGGTCTGCATGTGTGTCTGTTAAGTATTTAGATTCTGCAAATATAAATATTTTTTTGTATGTTTGTTTATCAAATATTAGCGATTTGGAGCAATTTATGTTTGAAAATTTAATCCTGAACTGCACTGTCAATGTAACGATGATTATTAACGACTAAATATAAATATATTATGCCAAAAGGTGTTTATAAATTACCTGAAATAAAAAATGAGCCTGTTTTGAGCTATGCTCCGGGATCAATTGAAAGAGAAACACTCAAAAAGACTTTATCAGAACTAAACAAAGGTGGACTTGACATACCAATGATAATTGATGGCAAGGAGATTCGTACTAACAACACTAAAGAGATACGACCGCCTCACAATCATCAAAATTTACTTGGTTATTATCATCAGGGAGATAAAAGTCATGTCCAAATGGCAATTGACGCTGCATTAAAAGCAAAACCATCATGGGAAGCAATGAACTGGGAAAGCAGGGCTGCAATATTTCTTAAAGCAGCAGATCTGATTGCAGGTCCATACCGCTCACAGTTTAATGCTGTAACAATGATTGGACAATCTAAAAACGCTTATCAGTCAGAAATCGATGCTGTTTGTGAACTAATTGATTTCTATCGGTACAATGTAAAAAACATGCATGAGATTTATAATATGCAACCAAACTCTTCACCCGGCATTTGGAATCGTATGGTGTGGCGACCTCTTGAAGGTTTTATTTTTGCTCTAACGCCATTCAATTTCACTTCAATTGCCGGAAATCTTGGTGCTGCTCCAGCATTAATGGGTAATACTGTAGTTTGGAAACCATCTAAAACAGCAGTTTATTCTGCACACCTTATAATGAAAGTTTTAAAAGAAGCAGGTCTGCCTGATGGCGTTATCAACCTAATTTATGTTGGTGGAAAAGAAGCCACTGATGTGATCTTTGATCATCGCGAATTTGCAGGTTTGCATTTTACAGGGTCCACCGAAGTTTTTAACAGCATGTGGAAATCAATTGCTTCAAACATTACAAAATATAAATCATACCCAAGAATTGTAGGAGAAACAGGTGGTAAAGATTATATTTTTGCAGAGAAAACAGCCAATGCAAAGCAGGTGGCTACAGCAATAACACGAGGTGCTTTTGAGTATCAGGGTCAGAAATGCTCTGCGGCCTCTCGTGCATATATTCCAATAAACTTATGGGATGATGTTAAAAAGTTTGTTGCAGATGATTTATCAAAAATCAAAACCGGTGTTGTTGAAGACTTCAGCAATTTTGTGAATGCTGTAATTGATGAAGAATCTTTTGACAAGCTTGCAAAAGTAATTGAGGATGCTAAGAGCTCGCCTGATACAGAAATTGTTTGTGGAGGAAATTATGATAAATCGACCGGGTATTTTATCTATCCAACTGTTATCCAGGCAAAGAGACCAGACTACATTACTATGAAAGAGGAACTTTTTGGTCCTATTATTACTGTATATGTTTATGATCCAGAAGAAATAGATGCTGTACTTGATCTTTTAGATAAGAGTACAGATTATGCTCTGACGGGTGCCATTTTCTCTTCCGACAGAGCTCAGATTGAAAAGCTTACTGCTAAGCTTACACATACTGCAGGTAATTTCTATATTAATGATAAGCCTACTGGTGCAGTGGTTGATCAGCAACCTTTTGGAGGTGGTCGTGGATCAGGTACTAATGATAAGGCAGGCTCGGTTTTAAACTTGCTACGCTGGGTGTCGCCACAATGTATAAAGGAGACATTTGTTCCTGCAACTGACTATATGTATCCGAATTTCATGGAAGAGTAATATCTTATTTATAAGAATAGCTTTTTTTTATATTTGTATGATTATTTTTGGGGGTCTAATTCCAGACCCCTATTTCGTTTTACAACAGGAACTGTTATCATCACTTTGCTTCTGTTAAATAAATCTTTCAGAAAAACATTATATCTTTGTGTATTGTTAAAGCTGTTGATTAGTATATTAGATGCACAAAAAAAGAATAAATATAGCAGTGGACGGGTATTCGTCATGCGGAAAAAGCACAATTGCAAAGGGATTAGCTAAGAAGTTAGGTTATACATATATTGATAGTGGAGCTATGTATCGTGCAGTGGCTCTGTTCGCGATAAGGAACGGGTGGATCACAGACCAAATGATGGATGAGAAAGCCATAATAGAACATTTATCTAATATAAAAATCACTTTTAAACCAAATTTATCTGGAGTTCAGGAGACATTCCTGAACGATGAGAATGTGGAGAAAGAAATACGTACGCTAGAAGTGGCTAATGGAGCCAGCAGAGTAAGTACATTGGCAGCTGTAAGGAAAGAGATGGTTCGTCAGCAGCAAGAAATGGGAATAAATAAAGGTGTAGTAATGGATGGCAGGGATATTGGTACAGTGGTGTTCCCTAATGCAGAAATGAAGCTTTTCATGACCTGCTCACCAGAAATCAGAGCAAAACGCAGATATGACGAAATGGTATCGAAAGGAGAGTCGCCACTTTATGAGGATGTATTAGCAAACGTGAAGGAGCGTGACTTGCGTGATACAACCAGAGAAGAAAGTCCTTTAAGACAGGCTGAAGATGCTATTGTTCTTGATAACTCAGAAATAGGCATTGATGAACAGCTGATATGGGCTTTAAATATGTTTAATAAAATCACAGGTAATAATGAACAAAATTGAAATAGACAAAGGTTCCGGATTTTGCTTTGGAGTTGTTAAAGCAATCAACAAAGCAGAAGAAGAACTTAAGAAGAATGGAACACTATATTGTTTAGGTGACATTGTGCACAATAATATTGAGGTAGAACGACTGGAGAAAATGGGATTAATTACAATTGACCATGAACAGTTTAAAAAATTGAAGAATGTACGTGTATTACTGAGAGCTCATGGTGAACCACCAAGCACATATGAAATAGCTAAGGAAAATAATATAGAGTTGATAGATGCTTCTTGTCCAGTAGTTTTAGGACTTCAGAAGAAAATCAAAAAGAGATATAACCTCAGGGTTGATGATGATACTCAGATAGTTATTTATGGCAAAAAGGGGCATGCAGAGGTAAATGGCTTACTTGGACAAACAGCTGAAACAGCTATAATAATTGAGAGTAAGGATGATATTGAAAAACTCGACTTTACTCGAGACATTAATCTTTTTTCACAAACGACAAAATCGCTGGATGGCTTCTTTGAGTTAGGAAATTTAATACGCAGCAGAATGAAAAATGGTGCAAAACTGGAGTTTTTTGATTCTATTTGCCGCCAGGTATCCAACCGTGTTCCCAATATACAGGAGTTTGCGGCAAAACATGATCTGATAATTTTTATAGCAGGTGAAAAGAGCTCGAATGGCAAGGTGTTATTTTCAGAGTGTAAAAAGGTGAATCCAAACTCCTATTTTATTCATTCACCTGAGGAGGTGAGACCGGAACTTATTGGAGAATATACGAATATTGGCATTTGTGGCGCAACTTCAACACCATTATGGCAGATGAAAGCGGTTGCCGAAAACATATCGAAATTAAAGCCAGAAATGAACATTACAGAAGCTGCTTTTTAAGCAGCTTTTTTTTGTCTCATCATTTAAAAAAATGTATCTTTGCACCTTATTGAATTTAAAGGTATTTGAGCATTTTTTCAAATCAGTTACAAGGTAAACAATCAATTATGGACTCAAACATAAAAAGTGTTGGCATCCTTACTTCCGGAGGAGATGCGCCGGGCATGAATGCAGCAATCAGAGCTGTAACCCGTGCAGCTATTTTCAATGGTATGACTGCATATGGTATTTACCGTGGCTTTAAAGGTTTGATAACAGATGAAATAGAAGAATTCAAAACCAATAGTGTTAGCAATATAATACAACAGGGAGGAACAATTCTAAAGACTGCACGCTCTGATGAGTTTTTAACAACAGAGGGCAGACAAAAAGCTTATGACAACATGAGAAAATATGGAATTGACTCATTAGTTGTTATAGGTGGTGATGGATCGCTTACAGGTGCTGCAGTTTTTGCCAATGAGTTTAATATACCTGTAGTTGGAATGCCTGCAACAATTGATAATGACCTTAATGGTACTGATACCACCATAGGATACGATACTGCACTGAACACTATAATGGATGCCATGGATAAAATCAGAGATACTGCCACTTCGCACGAGAGACTCTTTTTCGTAGAAGTTATGGGACGTAACTGTGGTTTCCTTGCTCTTAATAGTGCTATTGCCTCGGGAGCCGAAGCAGCAATTATTCCTGAAATCAGTATTGAAAAAGACCAGTTGGGTGAACTTATACAACAGGGTTTCCGTAAATCTAAAAGTAGCAGTATGGTGCTGGTAACAGAGAGTGAAGTTACAGGTGGAGCTATAAAACTAGCTGAACGTGTAAAAAAAGAATATCCACAGTATGATGTGAGAGTGACTATTCTTGGTCATTTACAAAGGGGAGGAACTCCTACTGCACAGGACAGAATTCTTGCCAGCCGAATGGGTGTTGCTGCAATTCAGGCTTTACAGGAAAATCAGCGTAATGTGATGATAGGAATTCACGAAAACGAGATCGACTATGTTCCTTTTAAAAGAGCTATTAAGAAACAGAAAGATATAAGTGAAGAGATGCTAGAGGTATTACGCATATCTTCAATTTGATCTATATTAAAGATTCATCAATAAAATAAAATCATTTATATGGAAATTACACACATCGAACACATTGGCATTGCTGTTAAAAGTATCGAAGAACAGCTACCTTACTATGAAAACATACTTGGTTTGAAATGTTACAATATTGAAACTGTAGAAGATCAAAAAGTAAAGACTGCCTTTTTTATGGTTGGACAGACAAAAATTGAACTTTTAGAACCAACCAGTGAAGATAGTACAGTTGCAAAATTCATAGAAAAAAAAGGTGAGGGAGTTCATCACATTGCATATGCAACCAAAAATATTAATGATGCACTTAAAGAGGTGGAATCAAAAGGTGTAAAGCTAATCGATAAGGAAGGTCGTGCAGGTGCAGAAGGACTTACAATAGGATTTCTACACCCTAAATCAACCGGTGGTGTACTTACCGAATTTTGCGAACATCCAGAGAAATAAGAAAATAAACATACACAATATAACAAACTTAATCTTATGAGTAACCAACTTGATAAAGTAAAAGAGCTTATAGAACTTCGTCAAAAAGCTCGTTTAGGTGGTGGTGAGAAAAGAATTGAATCCCAACACACTAAAGGAAAATACACAGCACGTGAACGAATCGACATGCTTCTTGACCATGGAAGCTTCGAAGAGTTTGATATGTTCGTAGAACATCGTTCTTATAATTTTGGAATGGAGAAGAACAGATTCCTGGGAGATGGTGTAGTAACCGGATACGGAACTATAGAGGGTCGTTTGGTATATATTTATGCACAAGACTTTACTGTTTCTGGCGGTTCACTATCTGAAATGCATGCTCAGAAGATTTGTAAAGTTATGGATCAGGCCATGAAAATGGGTGCACCTGTTATCGGTATTAACGACTCTGGTGGTGCTCGAATTCAGGAAGGTGTTAATGCACTTGCAGGTTATTCTGAAATATTTCAGCGAAACATTCTTGCATCTGGTGTGATTCCTCAGATTTCAGGTATTTTTGGTCCTTGTGCCGGCGGCGCAGTATACTCTCCAGCACTTACAGACTTTATCCTGATGACTCAAGGAACTTCCTATATGTTCTTGACTGGCCCTAAAGTTGTAAAAACAGTTACAGGTGAAGATGTTACACAAGAACAGCTTGGAGGTGCAAGTGTTCATACTACAAAATCAGGTGTAGCTCATTTTTCTGCACAAACCGAAGAGGATGGTATGAAGCTTATTCGTAAACTACTAAGCTATATACCACAAAACAATGTTGAAGAAGCTCCACTAGTTATTACTGATGATCCAATTGACCGTTTGGAAGATAGCTTGAACGATATTATTCCTGACAGCCCTAACAAACCATACGATATGTATGAAGTTATTGGAGCGACTGTTGACAATGGCGAATTTTTAGAAGTGCATGCAGATTATGCCAAAAATATAATTGTTGGTTTTGCACGCTTTAACGGAGTTTCTGTTGGTGTTGTTGCTAACCAGCCTAAATTTCTTGCAGGTGTTCTTGATATTAATGCCTCAAGAAAAGCAGCACGTTTCGTTCGTTTTTGTGATGCATTTAATATTCCACTTGTTACTTTTGTTGATGTTCCTGGTTTTCTACCCGGTACAGGACAGGAGTATGGAGGTGTAATTACTCATGGTGCAAAATTACTCTATGCCTACGGAGAGGCTACTGTACCAAAAATTACAGTTACACTTCGTAAATCCTATGGTGGTGCTCATATCGTTATGAGTTGCAAACAACTTCGTGGTGATATCAACTATGCCTGGCCAACTGCAGAAATTGCAGTTATGGGTGCTGACGGAGCTGTTGAGGTACTCTATAATAAAGAGATTGCAGCGGAGAAGGATCCTGAAAAACAAAGAGCAGTAATAGAAGAGAAGAAGAAAGAGTATAATGATCTCTTTACAAATCCTTATGTGGCAGCTCGATATGGCTATATTGATGATGTAATTGAACCAAGAAATACAAGGTTCCGTATAATACGTGCATTACAGCAATTACAGACTAAGAAGCTTGAGAATCCTGCTAAGAAGCATGACAATTTACCACTATAAAAAGCAGATGTATATGAGAATTTATAAACTGTTCATATCTCTTTTCATCACTGCATTTCTATTTATCGGATGTAACTCAGATATTGAAAATCCAAAATGGGTTATAAATGAGGTGATGGTGACAAATGAAACTAATTTTGTAGATGATTTTGGACAACGTAACGGATGGATTGAGATATACAATAATACTGCAGGTACAATGGATTTAGGAGGACGTTATCTGACTAATGACCGTAACAATCCAACAAAATATCCAATTCCAAGAGGTGATGTTCTCACAAAAGTTAAACCACGTCAACATGTCCTTTTCTGGGCTGACAATGAACCATTTAACGGAACCTTTCATGTAAACTTCAAATTAGATCCAACTAAAGAGAATTATATAGCTTTATATGATAATGACGGGAGAACGTTACTTGATGAGATAATTATTCCAGCAGATGTACCTGCTGATCGTACTTACGGGTTTCCAAAGGATGGAATTAAATATAATGAGGAGGGTAAAATTAACGCCGTTATACTGGATAGGGTAACTCCAAGCAGCAATAATGCCATATTGGAAGAAAACCCCAAAGTAATGGATATGCGTGTAAATGACCCTTGGGGTGGAATGCTTACAATTACAGCAATGTTGGTAGTGTTCTCTGCATTAATTGGTCTATACTTTTTCTTTAAATTATCCGGAAATATCGCAACCAGGATTTCTAAGAGAAAAATTGCCAAGAGTGGAACACTCTCTGCTGTTCGTAGTCAGACTCACCTTTCCGGTGAAGTATTGGCTGCAATTTCTGCCGCACTATATGAAATTAAAGAGGATCAGCATGATATAGAATCAACGATTTTAACAATCAGACAGGTAAAGAGAGACTACTCTCCTTGGAGTGCTAAATGGAAATCACTAAGAAAATTACCTAAATAGAAAAAATATTAAAGAATTACACAAATAGAAATAGTATGAAAGAGTTCAAATATAAAATAAACGGTTCACCATATAGAGTAGTGGTAAATAAATCCGACGATGAGATTGTGGAACTTGAGGTTAATGGTACACCATTCACTGTGGAACTACAACCTAAGACCAAGAAGCCTAAGGCTGTGGTTCAACGCCACACTGCTGAACCTGTACAAACAGCACCTTCTACTTTGGTTACAAGACCATCTAGTACATCTGGCAAGAATACGATTCAATCTCCTCTACCGGGGGTTATTCTGGATATAAAATGTAATGTGGGTGACACAGTGAAAAAAGGACAAACCCTGATGATTCTTGAAGCAATGAAGATGGAAAATAATATTCTCGCTGATGGTAATGGCAAAATAGCTGAAATTTTAGTCCAAAAAGGAGACTCAGTTCTCGAAGGAGCTAACCTTGTAGTAATCGAATAAACCAGGGAGAAGAATATGAATACATTACTATCTTTAGCAGATAATTTACGAACCTTTTGGGGCTATACCGGATTTTACAATGTGGAGTCAGGGCATATAATTATGATCTTAATTGGATTGGTATTTATATACCTTGCAATAACAAAAGAGTACGAACCTCTTTTGCTTATTCCTATTGGATTTGGTATACTTATTGGTAATATCCCATTTAATGAAGCCGCTGGATTGCAAATTGGTATTTATGAAGAAGGATCTGTATTTAACATCCTTTACCAGGGTGTTGTTCAGGGGTGGTATCCACCTCTCATTTTCCTTGGTATTGGAGCTATGACAGATTTCTCTTCATTAATAGCAAATCCTAAACTAATACTTATTGGTGCTGCATGTCAGTTTGGTATTTTCGGTGCATATATTATAGCTATCGAATGGGGTTTTGCACCAAATGAAGCTGGTGCAATTGGTATTATTGGTGGTGCTGATGGACCGACCGCGATATTCCTAACATCAAAGCTAGCGCCACACTTGCTAGGTGCTGTGGCTATTTCAGCATACTCCTATATGGCACTTGTACCTGTTATACAACCACCTTTCATGAGGTTGTTAACGACAAGCAAAGAGAGAAGCATGAAGATGAAAACTCCTCGTGTGGTTTCACAAACAGAAAAGGTTCTATTCCCCATAATGGGACTTCTGCTTACTGCATTTTTAGTGCCTTCAGGACTCCCACTTCTTGGTATGTTGTTCTTCGGAAATCTTCTAAAGGAATCTGGCGTTACACGTCGTTTGGCAGAAACCGCACGCGGTCCGCTGATTGATACTATTACAATTCTACTTGGGCTTACAGTTGGTGCATCTACTCAGGCAACAACATTCCTAAGAATAGAATCTCTGAAAGTTTTCCTAATTGGTGCATTATCATTTGTAATTGCAACTGTTGCGGGAATACTCTTCGTAAAAACATTCAATCTTATTTTGCCGAAAGATAAAAAAATTAATCCACTAATAGGAAATGCAGGGGTATCAGCTGTACCAGATGCAGCAAGGATATCTCAAACACTTGGATTAGAATATAATCCATCAAACTACCTGCTCATGCATGCGATGGGACCAAATGTTGCCGGTGTAATTGGATCAGCTGTTGCTGCAGGTATTTTACTTGGTTTCTTATATTAATAATCCGATTGGGTAAATTAAACTAATTTTATTTTAATAATTAGTTAACTCCTAACGGAATAGAATGTATCTTACAAAGAAAAGATGTCTTCATGAAACAAATATGAGTAAAGAGATATTATAAATATCTCTTTACTCTATTAATAAGTCTTTGTATTTTTGAAAGTTACATATCATTATATTACTGAAAAATTTAATTACTATGGAATTAGAACAGTTATTACCTGCTATATCAGGAATGACATGGCAACATCTGGTTATGATAGGAGTTGGATTAATACTCATTTATCTGGCCATTGTAAAAAATTATGAGCCCACACTCCTATTACCAATGGGATTTGGAGCAATATTAGTAAACATACCTTTATCATCTGCGATAACACAAATTGATCCGGCTACCGGTGAAACTTTAGAGGGTGTTCTAAACGTTTTTTTTGATGCCGGTATTGCAACTGAAATCTTTCCGTTGCTGATTTTTATTGCTATCGGAGCGATGATCGACTTTTCACCACTTTTCCGTAACCCATCGTTGCTTCTGTTTGGAGCAGCAGCTCAATTTGGAATTTTCCTAACAATGGTGTTTGCTGCGCTACTTGGTTATGACATTAGAGAAGCAGCCTCAATTGGAATAATTGGTGCCGCTGATGGACCAACCTCTATAGTTGTAGCGGCTCGCTTTGCTCCAAATCTTCTTGGACCTATTTCAGTAGCGGCTTACTCTTATATGGCTTTGGTTCCAATTATTCAGCCTCCTGTTATCAGATTGCTAACCTCCAGAAAAGAAAGGTTGATACGAATGACAGGTAATAACAATAAGAAAATTTCTAAAAAAGCTCTGATTGCATTTCCAATAGTTATTACAATTGCAGCTGGAATTATAGCTCCTTCATCACTCGCACTAATTGGATTCCTGATGTTTGGAAACTTAATACGTGAATGCGGCGTTTTGAACAAGTTATCTCTTTCTGCACAGAATGAACTATCAAGCTTGGTGACTATTCTTCTTGGAATAACAATAGCTAGTACAATGACAGCTGAAAGATTTATAAGGATTGACACTCTGATTATAATAGCATTGGGGCTGTTTGCTTTTGTTTTTGACACATTTGGAGGTGTCATCTTTGCTAAGTTTCTGAATATGTTTAGAAAAGACGGAAATAAGATAAATCCAATGATTGGAGCATGCGGTATTTCAGCCTTTCCAATGTCGGCAAGGGTTATACATCAAATGGGACAGAAAGAGGATCCTTACAATTACCTGCTCATGCCTGCTATAAGTGCAAATGTAGGAGGTCAGATAGGATCTGTTGTTGCAGGTGGTATAATTTTAACTTTAGTTCCTTTATTGGCTTAAAATCGATTTAACATGACACCAACATTACAAACAACATTATTAGTGGCATTAATAGGTATAGTGGGAATCTTTTTATTCATGTCCATCTTTTATCTGCTTATAAAAGGACTTGATAAATGGCTACCTTTTGAAGATGAAAGGTCTAAGCAGGATTTGGTTGTAGACGAAACTGAAGAATAAAATAACAGACATTTAAGTAGGTTAAAATTTTTTTTGTACTATTTATTTTGTTTTCTTACATCTGCACCCCACATAAGTTTGTCTCGCAGTGTTTCAAAGAAAGTATGCCCGACCCTTTTTACTACTCGTAAGGTATAGTCAGCTTTTCTGACCTGAATACTTACTGTTTCGTCTAAAACACGTGACTGACCATCTACTGACACAAGAAACATATGGCTGCGGCTCTCTATTTTAAGAGAAATTATACTACTGTCATCTACCACAAGAGAGCGTGAAGTAAGATTATGTGGTGCAATAGCAGACAAAATTATGCTGGGAGTAGTTGGTGATAAAATCGAACCTCCAATACTTAAAGAATATGCAGTTGAACCGGTAGGAGTAGAAATAACAAGTCCATCAGCCTGATATGATGTTAAATAATCGTTATTAATATATGCATGTATTGAAAGCATTGAAGCAGTATCCTGCTTTAAGATTGCTATCTCATTTAAGGCATTGGTATTGAAATGATTTGGGGGGAACACTTCATCTGTTGTCATTTTTAGAAGCGTACGATCCTGAACTTTATAGTCACCTCTCATAACTTCTGAGAGTGTATCTTCAACATCTGAATAATTAATAGCTGCAAGAAAACCCAATCTTCCGGTATTTATACCCAGAATTGGAATACCTGTATCACCTACAGTAGCAGCAGTGCGTAAAAATGTACCATCACCTCCTACACTGACAACCATATCCACATCAGGTAAGGTTTCAGCTAATTCACAGATAGGGTCTAGCAATTGTCTTATATTGCCGGGTAGTGAAATGTAAAAATTCTCAGGGAGATACAGTTGACCTCCATGTCTCTTAATTGCATCGCAAACCCCGTAAATTTGTTCTTCTGCTTTTGCAGACCTATCGGGGAACATACTTCCAAATAGTGCAAACTTCATTTATTCACATATCTAAGTAATACATCAATTCGTCAAGTCTCTCTTTCTGCTTATCAGTGACTTCACCCTCTTTCATAAAAAAATAAGTTACGTTATAATTGAACCTTTCAAAACTTCTCAATATAGTAGTAAGATCTGAAATATCAAGTTTAAGTGATACCAGAAGTTCACTGCCTCCAGAAATAGGTAGTGTAGAAAGTGAAATCACATGTGCATTATTACTCTCTACAATTCGTGCAATCTCAGTAAGGGTGTAATCTTTAATGGGCATTTCCAGAATTATAAGAGAGTTCTCAGCTTCCGAAAGCTCACTGAATTGTTCAGGTGTAAGTGGTTTACTAAAATTTTCCACTTGTTTTTTGATAAATTCTTTCGTTGACATTGAGAAAATGGTTATTTCGTATTACTTTTGTATCAGCTTTACAAAGATGGCAATTTTTTGCTTATTTGAACCTTCTTATAGTTTTATTTTAATTTTATTTTTAAAATCTTTTTAGGTTTATTTCTTTGTGAATTAAGTATACAAAAATATGACTAAACTTAGTGTAAATATCAATAAAATAGCTACCCTAAGAAATGCACGCGGAGGTAATATTCCAGATGTGATAAAAGTAGCGATTGATTGTCAGGCATTTGGAGCCGAAGGAATTACTGTTCATCCAAGACCAGATCAAAGACATATTAGATACTCTGATGTTTTTGACTTGCAGTCTAAAGTAAAAACAGAGTTTAATATTGAAGGAAACCCCACCCCGGAATTCATTTCTCTTATTGAAAAAATACGACCTTCTCAGGTAACTTTAGTGCCTGATTCTCACGATGCTATAACCTCTAGCTCTGGATGGGACACTATTACCCATAAAGAATTCTTATCTGAAGTTGTTAGTAAATTTCAATCTATGGGAGTAAGAACATCTATTTTTGTTGATCCCAACCCTGATATTATACGAGCTGCATCACAAATTGGAACAGATAGGATTGAGTTATACACCGGTCCTTATGCAGAAGAATTTATCAAAAACAAAGAAAAAGCTATCTCTCCATACATTGAAGCAGCTAAACTGGCAAAGAATCTTGGATTAGGTGTTAATGCCGGTCATGACCTAAATCTTGATAATCTCAACTATCTATACATCAATATCCCATGGATTAAGGAGGTCTCTATAGGTCACTCACTTATAAGCGATGCCCTCTATATGGGATTAGAAAAAACAATAAAAGCGTATAAAGATTGTTTAAAAGCTCCACAACCTGAGGATTAAATATCCAATTTTTATATCTTTAGCAATTAAAGTAATCTAATTTATTCAATAATAGTATACTATCGGTATGATTTTTTTGCAATTACCTTCACCAGCTGATACAGCACAGGCTATTTACAACACGATGCAGCAGACAGCTGCAGCAGCAGAAACTGAAACAATAACAATGAATGCATTTGATCTGGCCTTAAAAGGTGGCTGGCTTATGATTGTTTTGTTAATTCTATTGTTAATGTCAATTTATGTTCTCATTGAAAGAACATTGGTGATTAATAAAGCAGCAAAAGAGGATAATTCATTTATGAATCGCATAAAAGATTATATTCACGATGGTAAAATAGATACTGCAATAAACCTGTGCCGTAACACTGATACACCAACAGCCAGAATGGTCGAAAAAGGTATATCGAGGCTAGGCAGACCAACTGCAGATGTTATGTCAGCAATTGAAAACCAAGGTAATATTGAGATCTCCCAACTGGAGAAAGGATTGCCGGTATTGGCTACATCTGCTTCTGGCGCACCTATGGTTGGATTCTTAGGTACAGTAACCGGTATGGTGAGAGCTTTTATGGATATGGCCAGTGCAGGTGCAAATGTGAATGTAAATATTCTTTCTACAGGTATATATGAAGCTTTAGTTACTACTGTAGGAGGTTTGATTGTTGGTATTATTGCTCTATTTGCTTTTAACTATCTTACAACACGTATTAAAGGTATTGTAAATAATCTGGAGCGTAGGATTATGGAATTCATGGATATATTAAATGAACCTGCAGTTTAGCACATTAAAGTAAATTCGAAATGGCTTTAAAACAAAGATTTACAATTGAGACCAATTTTAGTATGGCATCTATGACAGATGTGATTTTTCTACTGTTGATTTTTTTCATGATCACATCTACAATTGTTACACCCAATGCAATTCAGGTTGCATTACCCAGAGCTCAACAACAAGCTCAGGTAAAACCTATAACACGTGTAACTATTGATAAAGATCTCAACTATTATGTAGCTCATGGTAATGATACAGAAAGACAGGTTACATTTGAAGAGATAACTCCATTCCTGCAACAGGCATATAATGCCGATCCGGGAATATTTGTGGCTCTTTACGCTGACGAAACCGTTCCTTACAGGGAGATCGTGCAAATACTTGATATTGCAAATCAAAACCAGTTTAATATGGTTTTAATGACTCGACCAAATTAAACAATTTTCTATTATACATAGCAAGATGCAAATTACAAGGGAAGAGATTGGTGGAATAGTAGGTACAACAATATTTGCAATATTGCTGGCTCTTCTTTTGCTTTTCTCATACTTTACAATGGCATCACCTCCTGAAGAGCTAGAAGGTGTACCTGTTATGTTTGGTTCAATAGAAGATGCATTTGGATATGTCGAGCCACCTATGACAGAAATAACTCCTATACCAACTCAGGAACTACAGATACCAGAATACTCACCAAATGAGCCTTTAATTACTCAAACGACTGAGCCTACTATTGATGTTGAAGCTTTACGTGAAGAAGAACGCAGGCAGACGGCTTTAGCTGAGGAACGCAGGAGAATTGAAGAAGCTGAAAGAATCAGACGACAGGAAGAAGCAAGGAGAAGAGAAATAAATGAGCAAATGTCAGGACTTTTCGGTGAAAGTTCTGGTAGTCGCGGTAATACTCAAGGTGAAGGTACACAAGGAGTATCAACAGGAAACTCATCTCAAGGCTCACCTACAGGAACCGGAGGTATAGGTTCTTATGACCTCGGAGGTCGAAGCCTTGGAAGTGGAGGATTGATTCAACCAAGATATACGGTGAACGATTACGGCACTGTGGTTGTTAATATTACAGTAGACCCTGCAGGGAATGTTATTCATGCAGAAATAGGCCGAGGTACAAACACTCCAAGTGCAACACTTAGGAATGAAGCATTGCGTGCTGCAAGAAATACAAAGTTTAATTCAATAAACTCTGCAAATAACCAGCAGGGTACTATTACTTATCGTTTTAATCTGAACTAATAAGTAACTCAACATAGAGGAGATGTTTATTTACCTCATTCTGTAAAGTTCAGATAATTACTTGCAAATAAGATCAATTAGTAATGTCTCCAATCATAATTGGATTTAAATGTGAAAAATATGAAGAAAGTAGCACTATTTTTAGCAAATGGATTTGAAGAAATTGAAGCGTTAGGTATAATTGATATTCTAAGAAGAGCTCAAATTCCGGTTCTCACTGTTTCAATAACAGATGAAAAAGTTGTTACCGGTGCACATAATGTTAAAGTCATAGCTGACACAACATTCACTGAAACCGATTTCAAAGATATTGAAATTCTTGTTCTACCTGGTGGTATGCCTGGAGCAAAACATCTCAATGAACATGATGGTTTAAAAAACCTTATTAGTGAGTATCATTCTAAAGGCCAACAGATTGCCGCTATTTGTGCTGCACCAATGGTTTTGGGAGGATTAAGAATCTTAGAAGGAAAAAGAGCTACTACTTATCCTGGATTTGAACCTGAACTTATTGGAGCAAATATTACAGGTGAAAATGTTGTAGTTGATGAGAACATAACAACAGGCAAAGGCCCTGGTTTAGTATTTGAGTTTGCATTAAGACTTGTGGAACAAATTGCAGGCCTGCAAGTTCGTCGTGAAGTACAAAGCGGACTACTTCTTTAATGATCAGACTCTCTTTTTTGGTGCTTTTCAAGCACTTATTGAAATGAAATTACCGGTGCAAAGAATTGGTTATTAATAAAAAACCAATTATCTTTGCACCGCTTTTTTAAACAACATAATGTCTCACTTATTTAATTAAAACAATTTATCAACAACAAATGACTGAAAACCTAAAAAATGTAGCACCCATAGAAGATTTCGATTGGGCTGCTTATGCTCAGAATGATTCTTATAGCAAAGAAAACAGAGAGAAGCTTGCAGAAAGCTACGACAATACACTGAGCAAAATTAACGACAAAGAGGTCGTAACTGGTATTGTTACCTCCATGAATAAACGCGAAGTAGTTGTAAACATCGGATATAAATCTGATGGTGTGGTTTCAATGAACGAATTTCGTTATGATCCTGATCTTAAGGTTGGTGACGAGGTAGAAGTATACATTGAAAGCCAAGAAGATAAAAAAGGACAATTAATCCTTTCTCACAAAAAAGCACGCGCATCTCGCGCATGGGATCGTGTGAATGCAGCATTAGAAAACAACGAAATTATAAAAGGATATATCAAATGCCGCACTAAAGGTGGTATGATTGTTGATGTATTCGGTATCGAAGCATTCTTACCGGGATCTCAGATAGATGTGAAACCTATCCGTGATTACGATATGTTTGTTGATAAAACGATGGAATTCAAGGTAGTAAAGATTAACCCTGAATATAAGAACGTTGTTGTATCGCATAAAGCTCTGATAGAAGAGGAATTAGAACAACAGAAGAAGGAAATTATTTCTAAACTGGAAAAAGGACAAGTACTTGAAGGTATTGTTAAGAATATCACATCTTATGGTGTATTCGTTGACCTTGGAGGTGTTGATGGATTAGTTCATATAACTGACCTATCTTGGGGCCGTATCCAGCATCCGGAAGAAGTTGTTAAACTTGATGACAAAATCAACGTTGTTATTCTCGACTTTGACAATGAGAAAAAACGTATCGCTTTAGGTTTGAAACAGCTCACTCCACATCCATGGGATTCACTTAGCGAATCATTAAAAGTGGGTGATATTGTTAAAGGTAAAGTAGTTGTAATGGCCGATTACGGTGCGTTCGTAGAGATAGCTCCAGGTGTTGAAGGTTTAATCCATGTGTCAGAAATGAGCTGGACACAACATCTTCACAGTGCTCAAGATTTCATGAGTGTGGGTGATGAAATAGAAGCTGTAATTCTAACACTTGATCGCGAAGAGCGTAAAATGTCACTTGGCGTTAAACAGCTTAAACCAGATCCATGGGAAAGTATTGAAGAAAAATTCCCAGTTGGAAGTACACACAAAGCTAAAGTACGTAACTTCACTAACTTTGGTGCCTTTGTTGAAATAGAAGAGGGTGTAGAAGGATTAATCCACATATCCGACCTTTCATGGACAAAGAAAATCAAACATCCGAGTGAAGTAACTGAAATTGGCTCTGAAATTGAAGTTCAGGTACTTGATATAGATAAAGAAAACCGTCGCTTAAGCCTTGGACACAAGCAGCTTGAAGAAAATCCTTGGGATGTATTTGAAACTATATTTACTGTAGGTTCAGTTCACGAGGGTACAATAATTGAAATGCTTGATAAAGGTGCTTTAATTTCATTACCATATGGTGTTGAAGGATTTGCTACTCCAAAACATCTTATAAAAGAAGATGGCACACCAGTAGAGGTTGACGAAAAGCTTGACTTTAAAGTAATTGAGTTTAACAAAGATGCAAAACGTATAATTGTTTCTCATAGCAGAATTTTCGAAGATAAAGTAAGCGAAGAAGCTAGAAAGAAAGGTAAACGTACCAGCAAAAAAGAAGGTGGCATAGAAAATATAGCAGCAACTCCTGCAATTGAGAGAACAACTCTTGGAGATATTGAAGAGCTAGCTGCATTGAAAGAAAAACTGGATAATCAGAAGGTTGAAGCTTTCAAGAAAGAATCTATGAAAAAAGCTGAAATAGAAGCTGAATCAGTAACTGAAGAAGTTGACACCGAAATAGCTGAAGAAAATGCTGTAGCAACAGAAGATGCAAATGTAGAAGTTAAAGAAGAAACTAAATCTGAAGTAGAATCTGAAACTGAAACTGAAGCTGATAATAAAGAAGATAAAGAATAAATTTTCTAATCAATAATTAAAAAGGGTAATTCGCATCATGAATTACCCTTTTTTATTTTCCTTAAAAAATTATCTATTTGTAAACTATATCTATAATTGTATTAAGCAGATTTTAAATAAACAGGTTTCATAAAAATTGCATTGTTTGAAACTTAAACTGACTATTGTTTGTTTATGGGAATAGTAATAATTGTTACAAATACGAAAAATAAATGGAGGCAATAAAGTCAGCTCATGTACCTGCAAAACGAATCAACGTAATAGATGCACTAAGAGGATTTGCATTACTGGGAGTAATCCTAATTCATATGTTGCAGTATTTTGGTTACTCAACTGTAAATACTCATGAAATATCCAGGTTTCCGTTGTTAGATAGGATAGTTCAGATCCTCGCTAATAATATAATAGCTGGACGTTTTATAAATATATTCTCATTCCTTTTTGGGCTTAGTTTTTTTATACAAATGGATCGCGCATCTAAAAAGGGAATCGATTTTCGCAGTCGTTTTCTTTGGAGAATGGTTATACTATTTGTAATAGGTTTGGTAGGTACAATGTTTACTTATATGGATATACTCACAATATATGCATTTTTCGGATTATTTCTTGTTCTGTTATTTCCATTGAAAAATTGGTTACTAATTATACTAACAGGATTAATATTATCGGGATTACCACTAATGACTATTACCGGATTTGATAATATAACACTAAAAAAATCAGTACCTGTTTCATATGATATGCCATCTGAGTCTTTCTCAAAAAGCGAAATAGCAGAAATCACAGCAAATGAAAATGAGGCATTTAACAATAGAACATTCTTCGGAACAGCCAAAGATAATTTGACTAATAAAACGAAAGATAAGTTGAAATTTCAATTCGCTTTGAGTTCACGGGGTTATGTAACCTTTGCTCTTTTTTTATTAGGACTTCTAGTAGGTAGGTCTGGATTTTTTGAAAAGGTTAGTATTAGAAGAAAAAAAAATATCATTTTATTAGCAGGTTTTTTTATAGCATCTGTTGTTATTGAAGTAATTGGTAAAATAATTACTCCCAGTGAACCTATCAACCTACTAATGCATATCTCGCTTGGACAACAGGTGCCATTATCCTCAATCGTTACATCAACATTGAATGATTTAGGGTCGCTGACAGAATCCGGCATATTGGTAATGGGATTCATTGTATTATATCAGACTAAAGCTTTTGGTAAATACCTTGATATTTTATCTTCGTATGGACGCATGGGATTGACAAATTATGAGATTCAAAATATAACAGGAGCCATACTGTTTTCAACCTGGGGTTTTGGTTCCTTCTTTGGAAAATTAGGTTTTACAGAATTATTTATACTTGGATTGATAATATATATTTTACAAATTATAATTAGCAGGCAGTGGATGAAACACTTCTTATATGGTCCTCTCGAATGGCTTTGGCGTTCTGGCACATATATGAAATGGCAACCATTCACCAGAAGAAAAACAATAAATATTTAAAAAATGATTTTTAATAATAAACCATATAGAGACTTTTCAGAATATCTTTCCAGCAGATTCCCATACAAAGTTCAGAAAATATCAATAAATGCAGGATTCACATGTCCTAACAGGGATGGATCTAAAGGTCGCGGTGGTTGTACTTATTGTAACAACCAAAGTTTCAGTCCTGGCTACGGGAAACCAACAAGAACTATTTCTGACCAGCTGGCTGACGGTATAAATTTTTTCTCTCACAAGTATCCGGAAATGAAATACCTTGCTTATTTTCAATCATATACTAACACTTATGATCTGCCGGAAACACTAATTGAAAAATATGAGGAAGCTCTCTCATATCCTGGAGTTGTTGGATTAATTGTAGGTACACGACCCGATTGCATGTCGGATGATCTATTGGATTATTTTGAAAGTCTAAGTAAAAAAACTTTTGTTTTATTGGAATATGGAGTAGAATCAACTTTAAATAAAACATTAGAAAGAGTTAACCGTCAGCACACATATGAAGAGTCTGCAGAGATGATTTTAAAAACTGCGGAAAGAAATATACCTGTAGGTGCACATATGATCCTTGGTCTTCCCGGAGAAACTAAGGAAGAAATTATTCATCATGCTGACAGACTCTCCGAATTACCACTTACAACACTGAAACTTCATCAACTACAGATTATTAGAGGTACCGCTATGGCAAAGGAGTATAGACTCCTACCTGAATCTTTTTATCTTTTTGAACTTGATGAATATATAGATCTATGTGTAGATTTTGCAGAAAAATTAAGTTCTGATATTTATATAGAACGTTTTACTTCTCAGTCTCCCTCTAAGCTTTTAATTGCCCCTGAATGGGGATTAAAGAACTATGAAGTAAGAGAAAAAATAATTAAGAGATTCAGAGAAAGAGGTACTTGGCAAGGTAAACTATTCACTAATAAAATCTCTGTTATATAGTCTAAAAAAACCTCTGCACAATTTGTTTATTTGTGCAGAGAAAAAATAGTTTATGTTCATTTAATTAACTTATCTCACATTGAAAGCAACTTTCAGATCTTCTATCTCTGAATCGCCTATTGGTTGCAAAGAACCTATTGAAGATGCCATAACTAAAGAGTTAGCAGAAAATTCAGCTACTTCAAGATAGTCAAAACAGTTCAACAATTTGTCTCCAGTAATAAATACACTATCGTTCTCTACAAGAACAGCTCTGTTTTTATTAAACATTTTTGCGACACTGTCTACATCATTGTATATCAATCCAAAATGAATCGATGGAACATCCTGAAGGAAGATCCAACTTTCCGGAATTGTTCTTACATCAAATTTACTACCACTCACTGCATGAGCCATTAGATTAACAGGTTGAGTGCATATAATAGAATTGATATGCGGATTTAGCTGGTATATCCTTTGGTGCAGTGCAACTGAACGACTTGGGGTTTTACCTGCTTCAGCCATTCCATTTTTAATCTGTACTATATCATTTGGTACAATATCCCATCGAGCGATATTACTCGGTGTAATCAGAAAATCATCTCCTCTCCATCTGGTTGAAACAGTACCATACGTTGAAATCATCAAACCTTGGTTGCAAGCTCTCCGTATAATTTCAACCATTTCAGTCCTAATAGCTCTCTCATCAGAAGGATATTCTATATCCATAAAATGCGATACATTTGTAGGAAGATGATTTACATACTGCGAAACCTGCTCATCAGACAGATAATTTACCTGACCTAATCTTTTAGCGTTGATTATAGTGCGACAGCAAAATTCGAGAGTTTCAAAACGCTGATATGCGTCCATCATGTCTGTACCACCCAGAACCACACCATGATTCTCCATTATTACTGCTTTATAGCGGGTATCTTTGAACTCATCTGCAATTTTCTCACCAAGATCTTCACTTCCTGGAGTCGCATAAGGAGCAAAGCCAATATCACCGCAAATATTATTTGCTTGCGGAACTATCTTGGTATCTGGCACTATTCCTGCTATACTAAATGCTACAAGAGCAGGTGGATGTGCATGTATTATTGATGTGATTTCAGGTCTTTCATTATAAATTGCTTTATGGAATGGCAATTCTGATGAAGGTTTGTGTTGACCTAAAATCGTACCATCCCTTTTCACCTGCATTATATCTTTAACTGTAAGTGAACCTTTATCCACACCAGAAGGAGTAATCCAAATATCTCCATTTTTATCTCTAATTGATATATTACCACCTGATGTAGTTGTCATCCCACTTCTGTAAATTCTGTCAATAATCACCTTAATCTGTTCAGCAGGATGCATTAATTTAGTATCTAGTTGTTTCATAATTCAGAGTCAAAATATATATTTCCAATTTTGGAGTGTAAAGATACATAAAATAAGAGAAAAGGGGATTTTTTAACCCCCTTTTGAAAGTAAAAAAGCTTCAGCCTCAACACTCCATAGTCCATCATGTCTTCTGCAGATGTCAGCCAGTTCTCTGAAAAAGTCGTTTGACTCACCCAATTTCCCAAAGTCATCTATAGCAGTCAGTGGCATATCTATGTGAGTATATATAAGTTTCTTTCCCCCTGGAATATTTGGCAAATTGTTTGTAGTATCTGCAACTGCGTTTAATCCTCCAATGTGGGTAACCAAACCAGCAGGATCAAGACCTTTACTCATTACCTCTAAAGCCTCAACCATGTCATTATTGTTCCCGCCACTAGTACCAACTATATGAGTATATGCATAATGAACATTATAAAAATTAAGCATAGCGCTAAAGTTCGTATCATTAGGTCCTGCAAAAAAGTTCAAACAACCATCAAAACCAAGTATTGCATCCCCCTGCTCTACTACCTGTCTAACCGGTGCAAATACAAACACATCGTCAAACCCCTTACCACCTGTTAATTCCCTCAATACCTTAATAGGATCATCAACTTTTCCTGTGTTTATATATAGCAGTTTTATTCCACGCGAAGCTGCAAAATCAGCTGTATATATCATAGAAGCCCTGTCAAGTCTGGATTGATCCACATCAGTTACAACCAACAGCGAAGGTTTACGATCCTCTCTGTGTAGCACATAATTAATAGCAGCCAGACCCATTGGTCCCACACCTGCAAGTATCGCCATATTACCACCTTCCACTATTTCCATCTTATGTTCATAGCTACCCGGAGTAGTGTGATAATTGGCATGCATAGCTCCTATTACACAAGAAAGTGGTTCAGACAGTGACGCAGGATAAAAACCTTCACCTTCGTACTTAAGCAGGCAATCTTTTTCCATTACCTCATTGGGAATTATAACATAAGTAGCATCACCGCCAATATACTTATAGCTATATCCTGGAGCACTCAATAGTCCTACAGGTCCATTTTCATAATAAAGAGCAGGTTGTATAGAAAACTTATCTCCGGTTTTAAATTTATGAGCCCATTTGGGACCAACTTCCAACAACTCTCCTGCAAACTCATGACCAATTATTATAGGGTTATGAGCTACATCATTCGGAATACGTTTATGCTCTGCACCCTGTGATGATGCCTTATAGGAAGACATACATATAGAATCAGACACCACCTTAGCCAATATTTCATCCTCTTTAAGAGGAGGCAATTCAAACTCTTCCAGTCTAAGGTCTTTTTTTCCGTATAAACGTACAGCTCTTGTTTTCATATTATTTTAAGATAAGGCCAATTACCAGTATTCAAGAATATAGTTTTTTATTTCAAAACATTCAATGGATTATTGGCAAATTAATATTGCAGAATATAAAAATCAACTCAACATAATCTGTCCACCTGTGACAGGCAACGCCTGACCAGTTTCACCAGTCTGCTCCATCAGATACAAAATTCCCTTTGTTACATCTTCAGGTGTACATCCTTTTTTCATAGGAACTTTTGAGAGATAAAACGACTTTACATCTTCAATAGTTTTAGCCCCGGGCACCTTACCAGCATTCAGGTACTGAATGAAAAGGCCATTTTCCGGATCACTCCATAAAGGTCCTTCATAGTAATTGCCGGGACAAACAGAATTCACTTTAATTTTAAAAGGTGCCAGTTCTAAAGCAAATGACTGCGTAAGTCCAATTCCACCAAATTTACCACCTGCGTATGCAAAATTTGCTTTACTTCCCTGCAATCCAGATTTAGAATTCACCTGTATAATATCAGCAAAATAGTCACTGTTAGCAAATTCAGTCTGAAGTTTCATAATTTTACTCACAACCTTGGTACAATAGAAATAGGCATTATAATTAATCTTCGTAACAAAATCAAAGTTCTCCCTTGTCATATCCTCCAATCCTCCTGCCCTTAATACCCCTGCATTACTGATAAAGCAGTCTACACCACCAAATTTGCAGACAGTTTGTAACATAAGATTTTCCAGACTGTCAATATCACTAACGTCTGTTTTAACGAATAGAACGGTATTACTTTTAGCAAGATGTATCAGATCATCTGCCGTTTCATTTCCTTTTTCCTCGTTTAGGTCAGCTATTACAATATTAGCACCTTCTTTTATTAAACATCGACCAATTCCTTCGCCAAAACCCTGTGCTGCACCGGTTATAATAATTATTCTATTTTCAACCCTACCAGAAGAGTTACCAGCTGCTATACTTCTGCGATAATTCTCAACCTCCCAATTATCAATAAAATCAATCTGTTCCTGTAACATTGGATTTGGTCCGCCAAAAGACTTAGAAATAAAAGCAACTTTCATTGCATCCTCAAAAACATCCAGAACAACTTCACATTGCTTTGGGTTATCTCCAACTGCCACCAGACCAACACCTTTAATCAATAAAACTTTTGGTATATATCCATACTTTTCGACAAACTCATCAATCAATCTTGAAGATTCAGTCAATATTTCAGTCGTTTCGCTACAGTTTATGAACAAATAGTTCGATTTGCAATAAACAATTTCATCAGGTGTAAATGGTTTATTAATATCCTTCTGATTTTCTTCATTTTCAGCAAAATATTGAATAAGACTATTATTCCTGACCTTCAAAGTCTTCAAACCATTTTGCGACAACATCATCCTGATAGCCGGGATAAAATCTACAATCTTTTTTGGTATTTCAATTTTCTCATTTGGAACATGATCTTTAATAAATGATTCAATTTTCTCAAAAATATCGGAGTAGATTGATTTTATTTCATCTATTGAATCAGCTGCAACAAACAGACCATGGTTTTGTAACCAAATTACATTTGGCTCCTCACTATACAATAGTCTGTACTCTTTCAGCTTATCATTTACCTTTTTAAAAAGCACATATCCCGGATCTGTATATTCAATATACAACACCCTATTACCGAATAATCTTTTAAGTTCAGATTCAACATTAACAGAGCATAGAAGTCCGTTTACTACTGTAGGATGTAAATGTACTACAAAAGGAAAATCGATTACATTATGCAAAGAAGTCTCCACCGATGGCCTATTTCCCTTTGTCAGCGTTGCCTCTGCAAGATCATTTTTCACCTGATCTTCCCTTTCTTTTTCGTCTTTACTATACTCTTTTCCGGTCATAGAGTTAAGTTTAGTCCTGTCAAGAATAGCAAAACCCTCCTCAGTAATTGTAGCTAATGAAGTCCCACTTGCCTTCACCCATATTTTTTCTTCGTTTTTATAAGATGTATTCCCACCTCCGGCTATAACAAATCGTTTGTCACTACCGTAAAACTGAGAAATTTCTATAAGATCATGAATCTCTTTCATCTTGAACAATACTTTTTATTAATTCTTCCCCCAGCTTTATGAACTCATCACGTTTACTGTAATCAGCTTCACCCTCTTCATCAATATATCCCTCCAGACCCTGCGCAACAATATGCTGATGTGCAGCTATAACACAGGCGCCCTCGAAATTAATTTTCTTCAGACGGTCAGTCAGAGGTACACCATCTCTTGCAAAAAGCATAAGAGGCTCCATGACAGGTGAATTATGCTCTGTTCCAAATGTTACAATGAAGCCTTGGTCATAAAAATAACACGTATATTTTTCAAGAAGATTAATATCATTACGTGTAGTAATAAACTCAACTGAATGAATACCTCTTTCTCTAAGCTGCACCGCTGCACCTTCCATATCCCTTTCAAAGTCAGTATACTCACCATTTACATTATCTGCCAGAAAAGGATAAGTTGGTATTCCACCTCCAGCAAGAATAATGTCACAAACACTCTGAAAAGGCAAAAAAACAGAAGGCTCCTCCGGAACATATGCAGCTCCACCAGCTTTTAAGAGCCTTGATCTGATTTCATTTTCTACACCTGCAATATCACTCAATGAGGCACTAAGCTCCCTTCCATTAAATATTTTCCTGAAAAGCAGTAATATTTTCCCTTCATCATTATCACAATTCTCATAAACTTTTTGCCTCAACGCTCTTGCAATATGTCTTTCACGAAGAGACCCCAGAGTAAGATTCACTTTAATCCACTCGAGGTCGAGTTCTATACCAACACTCAAATTATTAAGATAATCATTTAGTCTGTGAAGCATCTCCTCAACCTGTTTGTTGGATTCAATCTCTACTGCTTTCAATTCTGAGGCAAAAGGCTCGGCTATTCTGAAAGGAAAGCTCATGCCCTTACCACTCAGATATGTTCTTCCGGGGTTAGCCGGGTCATTAACCCTAACACCAGCATTCTGGTCCTCCTGATTAAGACTTATAAACTCGATACCAAACAATGGATAGAGCTTTCTTTTATAACAACCTTCTTTCCACTTTTCAAAACCCTTTGCTGTATAGAAGTCATTAATACCTACAACCTTAACATTCTCAGCTACTGCTCTGTCAAGAGCATCATCAATATCTCTGAATGCACTAAAAGAGTACGGAGTGTGTAGATGGGCGTTGACATTAATCATATTATATACCTTTTTTAGACCTTTTAATTAATTCCCCATCTGTAAAATTCTGTCCCGGTATATAACCCTTTAATGGTTGAATCCTTTCATGAATCATATCCAGGAACCAGCTTGGCTGTGGAAAAAAAGCCTCTTCCAGTTCATGTGCCGGTGTGATCCAGTTTCGCGACCCTAGTACGGATACAGGTGCATCAAGATAATCAAAGGCCAGCTGACTTATATTAGTAGCAAAATCATTTAAAAAAGAACCTCTTGAAGTTGCATCACCTGCAATGATTATCTTTCCTGTTTTTTTTACTGACTCAATAACCTTTTCATAATTAAATGGCACCAAAGAGCGTGCATCTATTACCTCTGCACTCATTCCATATTTTTCTTTAAGAACATCTGCTGCTTTCAGTGCCTGATATAGTGTATATCCCACAGTAAGGAAGGTAATATCATCACCTGATCTCTTTATATCAGGTTCACCAAGCTGAATTTCATAATATTCTTTCGGAACTCCGTTTTTATGAAACTGTTCACCTATATCATAAATACGCTGACTTTCAAAAAATATTACCGGATCTGTACCCTGCAAAGCAGCATTCATAAGTCCTTTCGCATCATAAGGTGTTGCAGGGAAACACACCTTAATACCTGGTATATGAGCAACTAACGACGTCAAATCCTGAGAATGCTGTGCTCCGTACTTTGAACCCACAGAAACTCTGACAACCACAGGCATCTTAAGCACATTACCACTCATTGCCTGCCATTTAGGAAGCTGATTAAAGATCTCATCTCCTGCTCTTCCAATAAAATCACAATACATTATTTCGGGAATAACTCTACCACCGCACATAGCATAACCAATAGCAGTACCCACAATTGAAGCTTCAGAAATCGGAGAGTTAAACAGTCGGTGATAAGGCAGCGACTCCGTAAGTCCGTTATAAACAGCAAATGCCCCACCCCAGTCACGACACTCCTCTCCATAAGCTATCAAAGATCCATCTTTATAAAAACGATCTATTATCGCTTCAAAGATGCCATCTCTAAGCTGGTATTGCTTCATTTTACTGAAAGGTTTCCCATCTGCATCAAAAGCAAACCGCTCTTTACCAGCAATTCTTTTCACTCTCGGGTTCTCTTCTAATGGTAAGAGTACCTCCGGTTCATTCTCTGAAAACGAGTCAACTGAACCATTAGAAAACATCATATCACCAATTATATCAGGATTCTCCATTCTTGGCGATATCTTATCATCTATTGATAATAGGAACATCTCATTTACCAGAGTTCTTATATCTTCATTTATTCTATCCAGGTCAGATTGAAAAGACACCCCGGCTTCAATCATCTGTTGTGCGAACCCCTTTATACAATCTTGTCGTTCCCACGCTTCAACCTCCTCTTTTGTGCGATAAGAAGATGCATCAGAAGGTGAATGTCCACTATACCTATAAGTTAGTACGTCAAGCAATACAGGTCCCTTTTTATCTTCAAGTACCTTACGTTTACGTTTATAAGCATCTATCACAGCAAGCGGGTTATACCCATCAACACGCTCAGCATGCATCTGATCCGGATTCACTCCTGCACCAATACGAGCAGCAATATCATAACCCATAGTCTCACCACAGGTTTGTCCTCCCATTCCATACTGATTGTTCATGATATTAATTATTACAGGCAACCCTCCCTGCATATCACCTTCCCATAACTCTCTGAACTGATCCATTGCAGCAAAGGTGATTCCTTCCCAAACGGGTCCGCAGGCCATTGCAGCGTCCCCAATATTAGCCACAACAATTCCATGTTTTCGGTTTACCTTTTTATAAAGAGCAGCACCCACGGCTATATCACCTGAGCCGCCTACAATTGCATTGTTTGGGTATACGCCAAAAGGTGTAAAGAAGGCGTGCATAGAACCTCCTAATCCTCTGTTAAACCCTGTTTTTCTTGCAAATATTTCTGCTAAAGTTCCATAGACCAGAAATCTTCTTGCAAGCTCTTTAACCGTTCCCTCAAAACCATCCTTCACTATCTCATAGATAGCCCCTTCAAAGAAGTTTTCCATTATTTTAGTAAGCTGTATATCATCCAGCTTATGAATTGCTGACATACCCTTTGCAAGAATTTCACCATGGGAACGGTGACTACCAAATATAAAATCATCAACTGATAGTGTCCATGCCATACCTACTGCGGCAGATTCCTGACCGATGGACAAGTGAGCGGGTCCCGGGTGATTATAAGGTGTTCCATTATATTCACCCTTTGTTTTAATAAGATTAAGCATTGTTTCAAATTCACGTATGAGAACCATATCATGGTATATGGCATGAAATTCATCATTAGTGAAATTACCCCTCTCGTCAGATACACTTTTCTGATATTGGTTAACAGGTATAGGTCTGAACTCCACAAAACCCGGTCTCCGAACTTTATTCGGATCTATAGTTTGTACTTTAGGCATTGTATATTGATTTAAAGAATTATTGTTTTTCTATTACAGATAGCGGTAAAAAGATAGAAAATAGGTGTTTTAAGAAAGTAACTCATACAATTTAGAAAGCATTAAAGAAAAAAACTCATCAAACAGAATCATGTTTTTTCTTTATGCTTTCAAATTGATTACATATGGAATAACAATAGGTATCAACTATCAGAAGCTGAAAATAACCTCTTTAAATATTTCGCTTACAGTAGGATGTGGGAAAACAACCTCTTTCATCTCATTAAGAGTCATTTCCTGTTCAATTGCCATACATGCACCATATATTATTTCACTAGATGGGTTCCCTAGCATATGTACTCCAATCACTTCACCATACTTTTCACCAATAAGCACTTTACACATACCGTTTAATCCTTCATTTTCAGCGACAAACCTACCAGAGAATAGCATTGGTAATTTAGCTACTTTATATGCAATATTTTTTGCTTTTGCAGACTCTTCAGTCTCGCCAACTCCTGCAACTTCAGGGTTTGTATAAACTACACCCGGAATCGCATTATATCGCATAATATCTGTTTTCCCGATAAGATTATTAACAACTACTTCACCCTCTCTGCTTGCTGTATGAGCAAGAAGTGAGAAGCCAGTCACATCGCCCGCTGCAAACACACCGGGTACGTTAGTGCGCATTTTATTGTCAACTTTTATACCGTTATGTTCTAATTCGATGTTCAGATTTTCCAGTCCAAACCCCTTTGTTACAGGTCGTCTGCCCACACTTAGCAGAATTTTATCACCCACTACTTCATGCGACGCACCATCTTTTTCATATACAACTTTATTACCCTCTACCTTTACTACTTTTGAATTAATGTTAAACTCGATACCTTTCTTTGTATATATCTGACGTAACATTGCTGAAATCTCAGGATCCATGCCGCCAATTATTTCAGGGAGCATTTCAATTACGGTAACCTTGGTTCCCAGGCTATTAAAGAAGCTGGCAAACTCCATTCCAATAACTCCACCTCCAATTACTACCAGCGATTCTGGTCTCTCCGTCATTTCAAGAATTTCTCTATTGGTAACAATTATATCACCTGCCTCCTTTAATCCAGGTATTGGTGGAACAGATGATTCTGAACCTGTGCATATTAGAAGATTTTTACCTATATAATTCACATCATTGCAGGTAACTTCTATACCTTCTGAAGAGCGACCTTTTATTGTTGCTTCACCTTTAACAACCTCCACATTGTTTTTTTTCATGCTGCCCTCTACACCTAGTACGAGTTTACGAACAACCTTTTTCTTACGAGACAACATTTTTCCATAATCGAAACGAATATTATCTCCAAAGACACCGTAACTATCACCATGCAGAGCATTTTCATATGTCTTAGCACTATAAAGAAGTGTTTTTGTAGGTATACAACCTTCGTTGAGACAAACACCACCCATTGCTGATTTTTCAAAAAGTACAACCTTCAGTCCGGCATGACCTGCTCTTTCTGCAGCTACATATCCCGCAGGTCCCCCTCCAATTATAAGTAAATCTATCATATTCTAAATATATGTTTATATTAATATATCAGTTCTAAATTCTCTATCTCAATTGCAATCTGCTTTAAAAAACGGGTTGCCTCGCCCCCATCAAGTGAACGGTGATCATATGTCAGACTCAATCCAATGTGAGGTACAAATGCATAAACTCCGTCACCCAGATCTTTAGGTCTGGGAATTATAGTATTAACACCCAGTATTGCTGACTGAGGAAGATTAATTACAGGTGTAAACATCTCAACCCCGTAATTTCCAAGGTTTGACACTGTAAATGTTCCTGCTTCAGATGATAATATATCAGGATTAACATTACCATTTCTGCATGCAACTGCAACTTCTTTAAAACGGTTTGACAGGTCAGTAATTGACAGATCATCTGCATTTCGCACTACAGGCACCATTAATCCTCTGTCTGTGTCAACTGCTAATCCTAAATGAACCTTATTAAAATAACGTTTGATATCATCCAGGAAATGAGTATTTACCTCCGGAAACTTCTTCAATGCTTTAATAACAGCAAAGCAGACCATATCGTTCAGAGTAATATTTGCTTTTAAGGTACTGCTGTCATAGGCCTCTTTAACCTGTTTGCGCAATTCAAGTATACGACGGGCATCTGCACTCAGGTGATGAGTTAGTTGTGCAGAGTTTTGCAGTGATTTATGCATTGCTTTGGCAATAATTTTGCGCATATTTGATATCTTGCGGTCATAGAAATCATTAGCAGTATCTATATGTTCCGAACTAACTAAATCAGCTGCTCTGTTAGCACCGGCCAGACCTGTGCCATCTGGTACTGGCTGCTTGCCTTCATCAGCAGCTAATCGTTTTGCCAATGGAGTCATCTTAGGACGATTTGATAAGTATTCTAATACATCCTTTTCAATTATTCTACCGTTGGGACCACTTCCTGTAATATTTTTTAGTTCAACTGCTTCTCTGGAAATCAGATTTCTTGCACGTGGTGAGATATTTAAAGATAAGTACTCAGCCTCAGTTTCCTTATTTTGGTTAACAGGAATAATGTTTCCTGTACTAGATTCAGCTATTTGATTAACATCTTCTGATAGAGGATTCACAACTTCATTTTTCTTAACGAGTTCTGATATATCTTCTCCAGCTTCCCCAATAACCATCATATTCTCCAGGACAGGCACTTCATCACCTTCATTAAAGAATAGCTTCAATACAACACCATCAGCTGGTGACACCTCTTCAAAAGATGCTTTATCAGTTTCATAGGTAAAAAGAATATCACCTGCTTTTACTTCGTCACCTGTGTTTTTATTTATCTCTGTAATTATGCAGCTCTCAACCGACTGGCCCTGTTTGGGCATTATTACAATAGTTGCCATTATTAATGAATTTAAGAAACAAAGAAGTATAGCAAAAGTATTCAATTAAGACCTATGTCGTATACAATTATTGATTTTTATGCTATGATTTTTGATATCATGCTCTTCTGCATCAAATGATGTTCACCTTTTTTAATCTATTGTGAAATTACCTTTCAGATGAATGCTATTTGATGAAGATCCTATCATAATTGAAAACTCACCCGGTTCAACTACCCTCATCATATTAGAATCATACAATGCAAGATCGTCAAAAGAAAGAATAAATTCTACTGTTTCATATTCTCCTTTCTTTACATTTATCTTCTTAAAGTCTTTTAATTGAATCGGAGGTGTATATACTGTACTTATATTATCTCGTATGTAGAGCTGAACAACCTCTTCACCATCAAAGTTGCCAATGTTTGAGATTGTACACCTGACTTTTATAATATTATTTTCATTATTAACTTCCAAGTCACTATACTCAAAATTGGTATAACTTAATCCATAACCAAATGGATATAAGGGTGAGCTACTCTCTTCTACATAATCAGCCTGTCTGCCTAATGAGTAATAAACTGGCAACTGCCCAACAGAGCGAGGAACTGAAACCGGTAATCGTCCCGAGGGGTTGTAATCTCCAAAAAGAATGTCTGCAACAGCATTTCCGCCCTCTTGCCCGGGATACCATGCAGAAAGCAATGCGGCAGCTTTTTCTGATGCGTTATTCATGTTTAAGGGGCGACCCTGAATATAGATGACAATTAATGGTTTTCCGGTATTTGCAATTTCTGATATTAGCTTTTCCTGATCACCCAGCAGGTCAAGACTACTTCTGTCGAACCCTTCACCCGATTCCATATCTGAAATCTTCTCATTGACGGCTCCAGTAATAGTTGCTGCACCTGTTTCAATATATTCAGTTTTAAAATCCCTTGCACTTGATCCTCCAACAACAAGAATAACTACATCTGACTTATTAGCTATATCAACTGCTTCCTGAATGTTGGTTTCAGTTGTATCCCTTATATCACATCCTTTTGTGTAGTAAACAGATGTTTTTTCATTTACAGCATTTTTTATTCCGTCGAGCACTGTAACAATATTACTCCTTTCCTGAGGAGCAGTATAATCTCCCAGTTGGTTATAAATATTATCGGCATTGGGACCAATCACAGCAATTGACCCTATATCTTTTTTCAGTGGTAATATATTATTGCAGTTTTTCAACAGAACTATTCCTTGTCTTGCAACCTCTCTTGACAGTTTAATATGTTTTTCATTTCTGACTTTTTGAGAGGCTTTAATGGTATCAACATATGGATTCTCAAACAGACCCATTTCAAATTTAAGTCTTAATATATTAACAACAGCATTATCAATGTCCGACATAGAGACAAGTCCCTCATCCAAAGCAGAAATAAGATTTTTGCTATACGCATTACCTCCAAGATCAGCATCAACACCTGCTTTCAAAGACAAAGCTGCTGCATGTTTCACAGACTTTGCTGCACGATGAGTTCCTGCAATACCTTCTATACTGCCAAGATCTGAAAAAACAAAACCATCAAAACCCCACTCAACTCTCAATATATCCTTTAATAGATATTTATGTGCAGTAGCTGGTATACCATCAATAGAGTTGTAAGATGTCATTATTGTTTTTACTCCGGCTTCTGCAACCTTTCCGAAAGGCAATAAATGATTCGAGAATAGTTCTCTTTCTCCAATAAAAGCCTGTTGTCCATTATGTCCTCCAGAAGGTATACCATAAGCAGCAAAATGCTTAGGAGTTGAGTATACATGTCTTCCATCTTTAAAATCATTTCCCTGTAAACCATTTACGAAAGCTACACCAAGTTTTGCCGTAAGTACAGGATCCTCTCCAAATGTCTCCTCTACCCTCGACCATCTCAACTCTCTTGCCAGGTCAAGAATTGGACCATAAGCGATATGTGCGCCCTGTAGTCTGGTTTCCAATGCAATAACCCCAGCCATTTCCTGTATAAGTTGAGGGTTCCATGTACTGCCTTGTCCCAGACCGGTAGGAAAAACTGTTGTACCTATAGCCATGTGTCCGTGCATACACTCTTCTGCAAATAATAGAGGAATACCAAGTCTGGTCTCTTCTACAGCAAATCTTTGCAAACTATTCAGCGCTTTGGCAGACAGTTTGGGGTTTAATCCATTTGACAATGTCTTTTGAGTCCATGGATCAGCTCTCAGGGTAGCCCAAAAACCCCCAATGGGAGTTTTTTGCATTCTTTCAATAAAACTTTCAGCGGGAACAGCAGTATGGTCGTCAATCTTTCTATACATCTCCCATCCGGTGGGAAAACACAACTGACCTATCTTCTCTTCCGTAGTCATCCTGCTTAACAGATCTGCTATTCTTTCATCTGTTGTTCTGTCAGGATCTTTATAAAGTTCCTGAGACAGTAGATTTCGACTAACTGTACATAAGAATAAAATGATAATCAGGTGTAATAATTTATTCATTATTATATGTACGTATTATATTCTGGATAATATTATTCGTTACAAGAAATCGATTTCACTAATTGTTACATACTTTTCAACCCCTGCAATACCTGTTACTAACAAACGTATATATCTTGTAGTTACAGGCTTTTCAAAATAGTGTGTGCGTGGTGTAGGGTCATTTATAAGATTACCAAACTCAAACTTCTCAACTGTATCCCAGGTTGCACCATTTTCACTTATCTGAATTTCGCCACTTGCCATCATACCATTAGAATGAAAAGTCTGTGGAGTATAAGTAAAGGCTTTTAACAGATATTTCTCACCCAGATCCAGAGAGATAAATGGATTTTCAGTACTCTCTTCAGATTGCCAGTAAGTTCGTTTAACTGCATCAAATGCATTCAATGCTGGTCGGTTATTCACCTGACTACTAACACCAATCAGCGCCCAGTCTCTTTTTACAACACCAAAATCTTCACTGCGAACAGCACCTCTTGCATTGTTAATGTATGAAGCTGCTTTAAGTGTTTTATATTCAACTTTCAGCGGAGATTCATATTTTGCAGAATTCAGAGTTGGCTCAGAACCATCAAGAGTGTAGTAGACTTCATATCCTGTATTCAGATTATCTGCAGCATTTTCTCCTATTGGATTCCAGTTGAATACAGTTTGCATTGGGGCGATTGTGACCACGCCATCTTTATCTCTACTAAAATCAAGCTGAGGAGGTCTGGTTTTATAATAATGAGCGGAAATATGACTAATTGCAGGCGTTAATCTTGATTCCAAAACACGCACCCTTATTTTACTTGTTGTAACTTCAGGAAATCTCAATATACGCTTGTATCCAATATTAGAAGCAACTGCAATCTCTCTCCATTCATTATCTACCCATGCATCTACAGCATGTTTTTCAACACGCTCACTATGAGTTGCTATGGCCTCTTGAAGCATAATACGATTAATAGTCTTTTCCCCATTCAATATTATAACAAACTCATCGACACCATTTTCCAGTAACAAATAGGTATCCTGGTTTCCGTCAAGCAGTTCAACCGGACCTTTGGCTCCCTCTAATAGGTTTACATCATAAGTCTCACGAATACGACTGCCCACATCTTTTAATACCTCAATATCTCTGGATGAAAATTCACCTTCACGATTTGGCGGAATATTCAAGAGGAAAATTGAATTACCCCCAACCGAACGTTCGTAAATATCAAATACATCATCAGCACTTCTTACCTTTTGATTAGTATCATCTCGATAAAACCAGCCCTCTCTTATAGAAGTATTTGTTTCTGCCGGCTGATAGTGTAGATAGTTAGCATTATATATAATTTCACGAGAACCTAAATCTTCTGCTGTCATATCATGAAAAACAGATGCTGTATCAGGATTAACCTCATAAGCTACCACATTAATTTCTGTATCTCTTGTGCCACCAGCTTCATTACCACACCATCTGATATCTTCACGACCAAATATTACAGCTTTTGGGGCAAGAGTATGAATCAACTCTCTCCAGGCAGCATAGTTGTAAGTTTGTCCCCCTTTTCTTTTGGGATGTGCTCCATCAAACCAAACCTCATGAATCTCGCCATATTCAGTCAGTATCTCAAATAATTGATTCAAAAAATATTCGTTGTAATCATCAACTACAAACTCAAATTTAGTTTTATTTTTAAAAGGGCGACCCGGAACTTCACGTGGTATAGTCCTTTTTGTGTATTTGCTAAGATTGCCATAGAGTCCGTCTGGATTTTCTATCTGGAATAAATCAGCAGGTGAGAGATAAACACCCAGTTTCAGCCCATATTTCTTACATGATTTTGAAAGTTCTCTAAGTATATCCCCTTTTCCATTCTGAAAACCAGTCGACATTATCCCATGATCAGTATATCGGCTTTGCCATAATACAAAACCATCATGATGCTTTACAGTAAGAATAACCATCTTCATACCTGCATCTTTCATGGAGCGGCACCACTGGTCTGTATCAACGGTTTTCAGATCAAAAACTGCAGGATCTTCCATACCGTTGCCCCACTCCATTCTTGTAAATGTATTGGGACCAAAATGAATAAAGGCAATAAATTCATTTCTTAATGCATCCAGCTGATTTGCAGTTGGAACAACATGTGCAGCTTTATAGATTATCGACTCTTTGGATTCACCTCTTTCTATCTTTATTGTATTCTGTGGAGTAATATTGTTCTGAGAATAGATTTGAAATATCAATAAAAAATATCCCACTATGAATAAAGTATTTTTCCTCATCTCTCTTATCTGTTTTTTGTATCTGAATAATCCTGAATATCTTATATGGTAGTTATAGTTGTCTAAAATGAGTACTTTTTTAATTATCTGATAAAATTACACTTTTCTCATCAGAAAGTTCAACTCTGACATCATTATCTTTATCAAAACCATTCTCAAACTGATTCCCTTCAATTGAGATATTATTTACTTTCTCGAAGAAAAACATATGTTTATTCCAGTGAAACGGCTCAAATTCATTATTTCTGATAACAGAATTATTTCTGAATATAAGTCCATCTGTCGATTTTGCATAAAGGATGGGACTGTCAAACATCTCAAAAGTATTATCTTCAATTACTATCCCTGAATGAAAATATTTTCCCTGATCTTCAAGGTTTGGAATCTCAGGATAAATAGAGATCACCGCATTTGTAAACTGATAATTTGCTGTCAAAGCATTTACAAAGTGATTATTGCGAATTATTACCTCTTTACAAGCACCTGTTTCGAACCAACCGTTACAGTCGCCGCAAAGCAGAATTGCAGTTCCATGTGTATGATCAAACAGATTGTTTTCACAAACAACACGTTTTGGAGTACTAAAGAGAGCTCCTCTTGCCCTGTTATTACGCACTACATTATCTGAGAAAGTAACCTCCGGGGTCCATGTCAGATTCTCTATGCCAAATTTCCCCTCCTCTGAAATCTCCATAGGCAGTGGTTCTGAAAATGTTATTTCAAATTCCTTAGCTCCAAATTCGGTTGGTTTATCAATAGCTTTTATAGATGTTACAGTATTATTACTATTGTCCACCAATTCCATCCTTTCCGACTCTACAAACTGAACCTGATCACCCTCTTCTGCCCATTTAAAACCCCATGCCTGAGGATGCATGTATCTTGCCTGAATAGTATGATCATCTACTCTTTTGGTAATTCTAAGGTAAGTACCATGTACATTAATGGCATCATCTGCCATGGCTTCATAAAGACCATTCTTTGAAATAATTACCCCCTTACAAGCAGAAAAATGTGTTGCATCAGCCTGAGTGGTAAAATATCTCAGATCATCATCACCTCTGAGTGATACATTAAACCCATCAAGCGTTATATTTTCGCTCATTTGAGCCAGCAGACCCATTCCTTCAGCGTAATGTACTGTTACATTCTCAATAAATGTATCAAGGCATTCACTAATAAAAATGCCTGGTGTGGGACGATAATATGATCTTAAAACAAATCTCTCTCCGGTAGAAGTCTCATTAACCTGATACCACCCTTTAATACTTAATATATTGGGTGATTGCTCGGTTACCGACTCAGGGTTAAAACTTAAATCGCGACGTAGATATGTAAGTCTTTTATCCTCTCTGAATGACATCGAAGCCACAGGAGCAATTTCATATGTTTCACCTACAAATATTAATCTTCCATTTTCTATTCGATAGTTACCTCCGGGGTATATTTCCGCTATAAGCTCATCTTTTTCTTTATTTACTTCGAGTACATTCAACTGTCGAAGCGCCGGCACTTCGAAATCAATTGAAAAGTTTTTAAGTGAAATATTTTTTGAATTCAATAAAGAAAATGGCACCATCCTACCATGAAATATAAACTCTGAACCTTGACCATCTATTGTGATATTATTTAGGTTTTCAAGGGCAAACCCCACCTTTTTTGGATTATCTTGATCGTGATTTGAGATATAATACTCTCTTACAAATGCACTATCCTCATAAAAATGATAAACACCTTTAGGAAAAGTAACAGTAACATGATTATTATTTTCCACTTCCTGTAATCTTGCGATTAATCTTTGTGCATAAATTGATGCATTCTCCCTTGAGTCGGGTTTAGCTCCGAAATCTGCAATAGATAATGTTATTGAAGGATTTTTGCAGCCGGATACAGAAAGAAGACCGATAAATAATAATATTAAATAAGCCTGTTTCATAATTTAATTATTTTAGTTTATGCGCAGTCATTAATTATAAATTAATACAAATATAGTAATCATTTTCTTCAAAATATTTTTATTCTCATTTAAGGGTGTAATATCAAACCTCTCTAATGCAAATTTAGTTCTGAAAAAGAGGTTACTAAACTCTAATATTCTTCTTATTTAAAAGAAGCTTATAAGAACCAGGTAAGAACAAAGTAAGAACAGATTAAAACCTATCTTATGTTTTATCAAAAAGCACAGTCATTAAATCAATTCTTAAATAAAGCAAATTGATATTTATTGTATGTTTGTATTCGTAATTTATATATTTCATCATTTAACCTCATCATGAACAGTGACATATTACATTATTTTTTAGCTATTGATATTGGGGCCGGAAGTGGCAGGGCATTGCTTGGCACCATACAAAGCGAAAAAATTGAGTTTAGTGAAGTTACCCGTTTTCCTAACCCAATGATCGAAGTAAATGGCTTTATTTATTGGGATATACTTTATCTGTATATCCAGATAATCGATTCTATAAAAAAGGTCAAATCAATGGGTATCGAGATAAAGTCTATTGGAATTGACACATGGGGAGTGGATTATGTCTGTTTTGGAAGTGACGGCAAAGCTCTCGGAATGCCATCTGCATACAGAAACACCAACTTAAGAGGAGCTCCTGAAAGATATTTCGGGAAAATTAATAAAGAGAAGCTATATATGAAAACAGGTATTCAAATCATGGATTTCAATACTCTGTTTCAGCTTGACACACAATTACATGAAAAAACATCTATAAATAGAGTAATAGATAAAGTTTTGTTTATGCCAGATGCACTATCATATATGTTATCAGGAAAAATGGTAACAGAATATACTATTGCCTCTACATCTCAGCTTCTAAATCCTTATTATAGAGATTTTGATATGGAACTACTTGAGTCTGTGGGACTATCTAAAGATAATTTTGCACCAATAGTCTATTCCGGTACCATAATTGGTGAAACAAACAGTTCTGTAATAAAAGCTACAGGGCAAAGAGGCATTAAAGTTGTTGCTGTTGCAGGTCACGATACAGCATCTGCAGTTCTGGCTGTACCCGCTGAGGATGAGAATTTTGCATACCTGAGTTCAGGAACATGGTCTTTGATGGGGATTGAGTCAAAACAGCCTGTGGTTAACGAAGTTACATATAATCTTAATTTCACAAATGAGGGAGGTGCAGATGGTTCAATTAGGCTTTTGAAAAACATCTGTGGAATGTGGCTCATTGAAAAGTGCCGAAAAGAGTGGGAAAAAGAAAGACAGGTTTCATTTGATGAGATAGTAGAGGCAGCAATGCAGGCTGCACCATACTCTTGTTTTATCAACCCTGATGCACCATGTTTTGCAAATCCCGATTCTATGATTGATTCTATTCAGAAATATTGTAGTGATACAAATCAGAAAGTGCCTGAAACAATTGGAGAGATTGCGAGGTGTATTTATGAAAGTCTTGCTTACCGATACAAGCAGGTGTTACAGAATCTACAAAAATTAGCCGATTTTCCGATACAAAAATTGCATATTATTGGAGGAGGATCAAAGAACAATATGCTAAATCAATTTACAGCAAATGCTATTGGAATGCAGGTAATTGCAGGTCCTTCTGAGGCTACGGCTATCGGTAATATTCTTATGCAGGCAAAAGCAGCTGGTTTGGTGGAGAACAAAATTATTATGAGGGATATTGTGAGAAATTCAACTGCACTTGAATTATTTAATCCTGAAGATGTAGAAACATGGGATAGGAATTACAATAAATATCTAGAAGTGTTTTTGGAGGACAAAGAGTAGACAATCAAAGAACCAATAATATCTACAAAATTAAATCATAACATTGAAAACCATATTTTTATGAAAGAAGAACAAATTATAAAGGCATATGAAGATGCTAAGGCCAGGTATGCTGCATTGGGTGTGAGTGTAGAAGCAGCTGTTGAGAAGTTAAAGAACCTATCTATTTCAATTCACTGCTGGCAGGCAGATGATGTAATTGGATTTGAAAATCCTGACGGGGAACTTACAGGTGGAATTCAGACAACTGGTAATTTTCCGGGGAAAGCTCGTTCAATTGAGGAGCTTAAAAAAGATCTTGAGAAAGTTTTCACTTTAATACCAGGTAAACATCGTATAAGTTTACATGCAATATATGGTGATTTTGGTGGTAAGTTTGTTGATAGAGATAAAATTGAGCCGAAACATTTTCAAAGTTGGATCGACTGGGCAAAAGAGAATGATGTAAAGCTGGATTTCAATTCTACATTTTTCTCACACGAGAAAAGCAGTAGTGGCTATACACTTTCTGATTTTGATCCAGAAATTCGTAAATTCTGGAAAGATCATCTTCGTCAGTGTCGAAGAATTGCTGCAGAAATTGGCAGGCAACAAGGTGATCCATGCATACACAATATTTGGATACCAGATGGGGAAAAGGATAAAACTGTTTCACGAATTGAGCACAGAAGATTGCTAAAAGAGTCACTTGATGAAGTACTTGCTGAAAAAATAAGTACAGATTATCTTAAAGACTGTGTAGAATGTAAGCTATTTGGTATAGGTAGTGAAAGCTATGTAGTTGGATCTCATGAATTCTATATGGGATATTCTGTAGCAAACAACATGACTCTAACGCTTGATGCAGGTCATTTCCATCCAACTGAAACTATTTCTGACAAACTATCTTCTATGTTACTTTTTGTTCCCGAAATAAATCTTCATGTAAGTAGACCGGAAAGATGGGATAGCGACCATGTTGTGATCCTCAATGATGAGCTTCTTGCTATTTCACAAGAGATTGTTCGCTCTGGACAGATGGAAAAGATTCATATAGGTTTGGATTATTTTGATGCATCAATAAATAGGATTGGAGCTTATGTTATAGGTATACGTTCAGCACAGAAAGCAATGTTGCAGGCCTTGTTAGAACCAACAGCAAAGCTCAGGGAGTTTGAAATGCAAAATAAGAATTTCGAACGAATGGCCTTCCTGGAAGAGTTGAAAGCTATGCCATGGAGTGATATATACAACTATATCTGTTATATGCTAAATGTTCCAGTGGGAGATGAATATATAAAGGAAATTCAGAACTATGAGAATAATGTAACTTCAAAAAGAGTCTAATAATTATTGCAAAACCTTACTGAGAGAGTAAAATAAAAAAAGAGAGACATTATTAACCTCAAATATAAATTAATCTATGAACACCTTAATAGGTTTACTGATAATTGCGGTGGGAAGTATGGGCCAATCAAGCTCATACGTTCCCATCAATAAGATAAAAGAATGGTCGTGGGAAAACTTCTGGCTCACGCAGGGAGTTTTTGCATGGCTTATTTTCCCGTTCTTAGGAGCGTTACTGGCTATGACTTTACCCGACATGATTGAAATTTACAGTTCCAATTCTGTTGCCTCATTACAGGCAATCGGTTATGGTGCATTATGGGGAGTTGGGGGATTGACATTTGGACTGAGTATGCGTTTTCTGGGTATAGCACTGGGGCAGTCTGTGGCATTGGGTACAACTGCTGCTCTTGGGACATTGATACCTTCAATGATTAACGGTGAACTTTTCTCACCTAAAGGATTGATACTTCTTTTAGCTGTTGCCGTCACTCTGATTGGAATAGCCTTAGTTGGTTATGCCGGAAGCCTACGCTCAAAGAATATGAGTGAGGAAGAGAAAAGAAAAGCAATTAAAGACTTTGCCTTGAAAAAAGGTCTGTTGATCGCATTATTGTCAGGTGTAATGAGTGCATGCTTTAATCTGGGCCTTAATGCAGGTATACCTATCAGAGAAGCAGCCGTTGCGGGTGGTGTATCAGATCTTTTTGCCCAGAATCCTGTTACATTACTGGTAACAACAGGAGGTTTTATTACTAATTTAATTTACTGCTTGTATATGAACAGGAAAAACAGAACAGGTGGTGAAATAAAAAAATCATCAAGTTCAGTATTTTCAAATAATATACTCTTCTGTGCATTGGCGGGACTGTTATGGTACTCTCAATTTTTTGGATTGGGTATGGGACAAAGCTTTTTTGAACCTGGTAGTGTTATGATGGCTTTTTCGTGGAGTATTTTAATGTCTCTAAATGTTGTTTTCAGCAATGTTTGGGGAATTATTTTGAAAGAATGGAAAGGGGCAGGAAAGAGAGCTGTAATATATCTGGCTCTCGGAATGGCTGTTTTGATATTCTCACTGATTATACCTAATTTATTCTGAAATTGATTAAGAATCAAAAAAAATCATTATATTTACGATATTAGAAACACAATAATGAATATCTGAAAAACAATGCGATATAACGATTTCGCTATAGATTTTAAATACTTGTTAGTCAGCGAAAGGGATCAAAAATTCGGACTGACAGTAAATACTGTTGGATTCCAACCAATTGCTCCTTACGCTGCATATCCATCAGCTGAGCACCCTAAAAGCTACTATTTCAATCCTGAAAAAGGCAGAATATTGTCTGAATATCAAATAGTTTATATTAGTAAAGGGAAAGGTTTTTTCAAATCAGAATCAACAAAAAAAACCAATATTAGTAAAGGGCAGGTTATAATTCTTTTTCCGGGTCAATGGCACACCTACTGCCCTATGAGAGAAACCGGATGGAACGAATATTATATCGGTTTTGAAGGTGAAATAATCGACAACATTGTTGAAAACGGTTTTATATCGCCTCAAAATCAGATCCTTAATGTTGGTATAAACGAAGATTTGGTGCAACTCTTCTCAACAGCAATTAAAATTGCTAAAGAAGATAAAACGGCTGCGCAGCAAAATCTGGCCGGTTTAGTTTTTAATATATTTGGTAATATTCTATTTCTGGCACAAAATAAAAACTTCGAGATTAAAGATACTGCTCAAAAGATTGAGAGAGCTAAAGTGATAATGCTGGAAAACATTAATAAGGAAATTGATGCCAAAGAAATTGCTGAAAATCTGGGCATCAGTTATTCTCTTTTCAGGAAAACTTTTAAGGAATATACCGGGTATGCACCTGCTCAATACTTTCAGGAGCTAAAACTGAGAAAAGCAAAGGAGTTGCTGACAGAAACAACCATGCCTATTAAAGAGATTTCGTATGAACTGAATTTTAGTTCATACGAATACTTTTTGTCTTTTTTCAAAAAAAGGGTGAAATTTACACCTACTGAGTATAGGGAATTAGGAACTATTGTATAGTATAAACTACTCTTCACATGATGCTAAAAATTCTTTTATCACCAATAGTTTTAATCTTATTCCTAATAACCTTTACGGGTAATTCGTATTCACAGAGCAGTTTAAACGATAAAGTTTTTTCTGGACAGCTTTTTAAAGATGAGATTACTCGTGCATACTTATATCCTTCAAAGATAATATGGCAATCTGACACTCTTGGTATGAATGTAATAAGCCCAGAGGTATTACTTAGTCCATATAAAGGACAACTAACAACCAGCAGCGAGGGGATGTCTGTTCTGAAATCGGACTCTAATATGATTGCGTCTGTATTGCTGGATTATGGTAAAGAGTTATATGGAGGGATAGAGATATCAGCAGGAATCAGAAGTGATAAAAATCCGGTTAAAGTTAGAATCAGACTTGGGGAATCCGTGACAGAGGCTATGAGTGATTGCATCGATAATAGCCACCCTGGCATGGGTTCAGCAACAAATGATCACTCATTGCGTGATTACACACTCGAAATTCCCTGGCTGGGTACAGTTGAAATTGGGAACTCAGGCTTCCGGTTTGTTAGGATAGATTTAATTGATAAAGGTGCAGAGTTGCCGATACGTTCAATAAGAGCAATAGCACGCTTTCGTGATATTCCATATCTTGGCTCTTTTCACTCAAGTTCGGAAAGATTGAATAAGATTTGGGAAACAGGTGCTTATACTGTTCACCTGAATATGCAGGAATACCTTTGGGATGGAATAAAACGTGACCGCCTTGTATGGCTTGGTGATGTTCATCCTGAAGTAATGACAATTAATAATGTATTTGGAGATCAGGAAGTTGTAAGAAAAAGCCTTGATTTTGGACGAGATACTACTCCTCTTCCCGGATGGATGAATGGAATGTCTTCCTACTCTTTGTGGTGGATAATAACTCACAGAGATTTTTATCTCTATAATGGAGATCTTGAATATCTGAGGGAACAACAGCAATATTTAACCGGTTTAATTAATCAGATCAAGTCCAAAATTGACTCCACTGGAAAAGAGAACCTTGATGGAGGACGTTTTCTGGACTGGCCCACTTCTGAAAATCCAGAAGTTATTCATTCAGGGCTGCAGGCTTTAATGCTAATTACAATGAAAGCAGGTAAAGATATAGCTGAATGGCTAAACGATGATGAACTTGAAAAAACATGCATAGAATCTATAAGAAAACTTGAAAAACATACACCTTCGACTCATCAAAACAAACAAGCAGCTGCACTTCTTGCTATTGCAGGTATATTATCTTCGGAAGATGCATCAAATATATTGCTAAAAGGGGGAGCCAATAATTTTGCAACCTTTTATGGCTATTATATGCTTGAAGCTCTTGCATTAGATGGGAAATACAATGAGGCTATGCAGATTATCTCAGATTATTGGGGTGCCATGCTTGATCTGGGAGCAACAACTTTTTGGGAAAACTTCAACTATGATGAAAAACACAATGCAGTACCTATTGACCAACTACCCGATGAGTCTAAATTTAATATTCATTCTGATGGGGGCGACCATTGCTATATTGGACTAAGAGCTAGTCTGTGTCATGGTTGGGCATCAGGACCAACTTCATGGCTAACAAGGCATGTTTTAGGAATTCAGGTGATTGAACCGGGTTCTAAGGTTATTAGGATATCACCTAATCTTGGCGATCTGGATTTTGCTGAAGGATCCTTCCCTACTCCATTGGGTATTATCAAAGTTAAGCATGTAAAACAGGCTGGTGAGAAAATTGAAAGTGAGATTGAAGCACCTGAGGGGGTGATAATTAAAATTGATGATTAAATAATAAAGATTTGGACTGTGTAGATTGGTATGGTTATAAACTAGAAAATATTTGTTAAATCCTCTTCAGAAACATTGATAATAAAATACTTAATTACATCATAAAATAAATAGTAAATAACATGTTCTATTATTGTAGTAAAAAAACGAAAAGTACAATATTGACACTTTTAATTTTTATCTGTTCCACAACATCATTAATAAGTCAGAATACACGACTAATAGTAAGAGCAGATGATCTTGGTGCATCACGTTCAATTAATTTGGCAATTATAAAATCTTATAAGGAGGGAATCGTACGTTCAGCAGAGGTTATAGTGCCAGGTCCCTGGTTCGAAGAAGCTGTCAAATTGGCCAATGAGTATCCAAACCTGGATATAGGTGTACATATTACTTTAACAAGTGAATGGTCGAATATAAAATGGCGTCCTCTTACTAAAGTAGAAAGTATTACAGATGAAAACGGTTATTTCTTTCCATTTGTTTGGCCAAATGGGAGTTATCCGAGAGGTAGTATAATGGAGAATGATTGGAAAATTGATGAAATAGAAAGGGAAGTCAGAGCACAAATTGAGACAGCTATAAAACGTATACCACATGTCTCACATATTTCTACTCACATGGGTTGTCTTAGTTTTTCAGATGAAACTAATGAACTTTTATATAAGTTGGCTAAAGAATATAATCTTAATATAATTTCCAACCAAACTACTAATGTCATAAACTTTCCACGATGGAGTGGAAGTCAATTAAGCAAAGAACAGAAATTAAAGAATTTAATAAATAATATAAAATCATTAAATACTGGAGCTTATCTATTAATTGAACATCCTGCATTTGATGATACAGAGTCACAAGGTATGGGACACATCGGATATGAGAATGTTGCGGAAGATAGAGAGGGAGTCACATATTCTTTTACTCATGATGCCGTAAAGTCTGTTATAAAAGAAAAAAATATTGAATTAATATCATATAAAGATTTTTTTAGTAGTCAAAAATAGATAAGTAATTATTGTATTCTGATCTTGCTCTTTAATAAAGTGAAAAACATACCTTTATAAAGAAATTATGATGTTTTTTAGGTTATTTTTTGCATCTTTGACAAAATAAACTTAAAAATTAAAATCATATGAAACACTTATTGGTATTGATTCTGCTTTTTATCCCTTTTATCAAAGCATTTAGTCTGAATAACACATTTAATGATGAGGGCAAGATAAATGTTATAGTAATTGGTGCACATCCTGATGATGCGGACGGATCTACTGGAGGAACTGCAATTAAATTTGCTGAACTTGGGCATAATGTGCTATTTGTTTCATTGACTAATGGTGATGCAGGACATCAATCTATAGGTGGTGGCGAGTTAGCAAGAATAAGAAGAGCTGAAGCTGAGGAAGCAGGTAAAAGATTTGGTGTCAAATATATAGTTCTTGAGAATCATGATGGAGAACTTATGCCAACATTAGAATTAAGAAAGGATGTTATCAGATTAATTCGTGAATGGAATGCTGATATTGTAATTGGTCCCAGACCTAATGATTATCATCCGGATCATAGAAATACAGCAACAGTAATACAGGATGCTGCTTATCTGGTTATTGTACCAAATGTTGTAACAGATACTCCTCCTTTAAAAAAGAATCCTGTTTTCCTTTATACACAGGATAGGTTTCAAAAGCCTTATCCCTTCCAACCTGATATTGCTATAGATATTTCTGATGTATTTGATAAAAAGATATATGGTATGGCTGCGCATGAATCACAATACTTCGACTGGCTTCCCTGGACAGTAGGAATTGAGGCGCCAACAGGAGAAAAAGAGAGATTAGAATGGCTCTCTTCTAATCGAGAGAGAGTAATTGCACCTTCTGTAAGACAGTCACTTATTAAATGGTATGGAGAAGAAACAGGTGCTAAGGTTACTCAAGCTGAAGCTTTCGAAATATGTGAATATGGCACCAGACCAAGTGATGAGGAGATAAAAAGATTATTTCCTATGATAAAGTAAATTTTTAAATTACATATAACATAAACTACTATTTTAAATTAATCTATTTAAGCTGATATTTATGAGTTGTTTTCTTAAGCCTATATCAATTGCAACGTTCTTATTAATTATTTTCTGTAATTTTTCAAATGGACAAAATCTAAATAAGAGCATTTCATTTAAACCCGTTGATCTTCAAACTGATTACCTCGAATCTCCTTTAGGAATTGATAATCCTAATCCCAGATTAAGATGGCGAATTGAAGATAATAGAGATGGTGCAAAACAGACAGCTTATAGATTGATTGTGGGTACTAATCCTGAAAAGGTTGATAACATTAGTGGAAATACACCAGTTTCTGGAAGTTATGATGGGATAAGCTGGGATACTGGAGTAATAAAGTCAGATAATCAGTTAATCAAGTATACTGGGGTAAATCTTTTGCCTTTTACCAAATATTACTGGAAAGTAATTATTTGGGATGATAATATGAATGTGAGTATTTCTGAGATCAGTAGATTCGAGACTGGTATGATGGATATGTCAAACTGGAATGGTAATTGGATAAGTGATGGAAGAGATATTCATTATAAACCTGCGCCTTATTTTCGTAAAAAATTTAAATCAGAAAAAGAGATTGAGTCTGCACGGGTATATATAGCAGTAGCAGGACTTTATGAATTATACATAAATGGGGAGAAGATAGGTAATCAACGATTGGACCCGATGTATACACGTTTTGATAGAAGAAATCTCTACGTTACACATGATGTTACTTCGCAATTGCAAAAAGGAGAAAATGCTATTGGAGTAATACTTGGCAACGGTTGGTATAACCATCAATCTCTCGGTGTATGGGATTTTGAAAGAGCTCCATGGAGAAACAGACCGGCTTTTTGTCTTGACTTACGAATTACATACACCGATGGAACTGTTGAAATTATACCAACCGATTTGAGCTGGGTTAAATCAGACAGCCCAGTTATTTTTAACAGCATTTACACTGCCGAGCATTATGATGCAAATCTTGAGAAGACTGGGTGGAGTGAACCAGGGTTTGATGATTCAAATTGGGAGGGAGTAAGACTGAGATCTGCACCTTCTACCAACATAACTGCACAGCAACTGAGACCAATCAGAAATGTAAAAATGCTTCCTGCGGTTGATTTCAAAAAAATAAACGATAGCACATATCTCTACGACTTTGGCCAGAATATGTCCGGAGTAACAAAAATAAATATCTCTGGCATAAAGGGTACAAAAGTAAAAATAAAACATGGTGAAAGGCTTGATAAATCTGGTCGGCTTGATTTAGCTAATATAAATGTTTATTACCGCGGTGATAATGATTCAGACCCATTTCAAACTGATGTGTTGATACTTAGCGGAGAGAGGGAAGATGAATTTATGGCTAAATTTAATTATAAAGGCTTTCGATATGCTGAAGTTACTGCAAATAATGCTATAGAGCTAAACAGTAAAAGTCTTACAGCATATTTTATGCATAGTGACGTCCCTCAAAGAGGCAAGATTGAAACTTCAAGTGAATTGATTAATCGTCTGTGGTGGGCTACTAACAATGCTTATTTATCCAATCTGATGGGTTATCCCACTGATTGTCCACAGCGTGAAAAGAATGGGTGGACGGGTGATGGTCATTTTGCAATAGAGACAGCTCTTTACAACTTTGATGGAATAACAATTTATGAGAAATGGATTGCTGATCACAGAGACGAACAGCAGCCTAATGGTGTTTTACCTGATATAATTCCAACAGGTGGATGGGGATATGGAACAGCTAACGGGCTTGACTGGACAAGTACTATAGCCATTATTCCATGGGAAATATACCGCTTCTATGGTGACAGTAAACTATTGTATGACAGTTATGAGAATATAAAGAGATATGTTAACTATGTAGATAGGACTAGCCCCGACGGACTAACCACTTGGGGAAGAGGTGACTGGGTTCCCGTTAAATCCAGATCTAATCTTGAGTTAACATCATCTGTTTACTTTTATGTAGACACCAAAATATTGGCAAATGCTGCAAAATTGTTTGGGAAAGAGAGTGATTACATCTATTATTCTACTTTAGCCGATAAGATTAAAAAAGCAATAAATGATAAGTTCCTAAATCGTGAAACGGGTATTTATGCAAGTGGAACTCAGACTGAACTTAGTGTTCCACTTCATTGGAAAGTTGTACCTGAAGAATTTATCCCTCTTGTTGCTTCCAATCTTGCAAAGAAGGTAGAAGAGGCAGACTATCACCTTGATGTTGGGGTATTAGGTGCTAAAGCTCTTTTAAATGCATTGAGCGAAAATGGGTTTTCTAATGTAGCTTATAAAGTAGCAGTACAAGACACCTACCCTTCTTGGGGCTGGTGGATTGTAAATGGAGCTACAACGCTTTTGGAGAACTGGGATCTTGAAGCAGAAAGAGATATCTCCGATAATCATATGATGTTTGGCGAAATTGGAGCCTGGTTCTTCAAAGGTTTGGGAGGCATTTATCCAGATGATAAACAGCCTGGGTTTAAACATATAATACTGAGGCCTCACTTTGAAAAAGAGCTGGGGCAATTCAGGGCAGAATTTAATTCTCTGTTTGGTACTATTATTTCTGACTGGAGATGGGATGCTAACTATGTAGTATATAATGTTGTTGTGCCTCCAAATTGTAGCGCTACATTTTATTTGCCCGAAAATGCTAAAATTCAAGGTACTGACAGTAAAGGTCTTGACAAAATTGCTCTCGAGTCAGGAAGCTATACTTTTAAATTATCATTACCATAGAGGACTACAAATTATAATTAGAAATTAATCTGATTTAAATTATAAATAATATGAAAATCAAAAGTTCATCAATGTCCAGAAGAAATTTCCTTGCTGTATCAGGAGCAATTGCCGGAACTTCTGTTATTAACCGAAAATCTCAGTTGTTTGCTGCAAATGTTACTGCACTAAAACACTCTGCAGTCAAAACTAAATTAGCATTAGTAGGTTTAGGTGTAAGAGGAGTCGGAATGTGGGGAAAAGATGTATTGAAAGACTATTCTGATTATGCAGAATTTGTTGGTTTTTGTGATCACAATCCAGGTAGGTTAGAAGTTGGAAGTAAAATGATTGGATCAGATTGTCCTACATACACCGATTTTGAAAAAATGATGCTTGAAACCAAGCCTGATGTTCTGATTATTACTACTGATGATAATACACATGATTATTTTGCAAAAAAAGGTATGGAGATGGGGGCTGATATAATATGTGAGAAGCCAATGGCAATTGATGAAAAGAAAATTCAAACTATTATTGATGCTGAAAAGAGAACTGGTAAGAACTTCAGAGTGACTTTCAACTATCGCTATTCACCACATAGAGCCAAAATGTGGGAGATTCTTCGTGCAGGAGAAATTGGAGAACTGACCTCAATTGATTTTCACTGGTATCTTGACACCTCTCATGGAGCAGACTATTTCAGAAGATGGCATAGGTTAAGAGAGAAGAGCGGATCACTTTTGGTCCACAAGGCAAGTCATCATTTTGATCTACTTAACTGGTGGATAGATAGTGATCCTGAAAGTGTTTATGCATTAGGAGACTTAAATTTTTATGGTAAGAAAGGTACATTCAGAGCTGAAAACTGTAGAAATTGTAATCATACAAAAGTGTGTAATTTCTATTATGATATCATGAAGAATGAAACCAACAAAAGGTTATATGTTGATAATGAAAAATATGATGGATATTTTCGTGATGGATGTGTATTCAGAAATGATGTGAACATTTTTGATAAAATGGCTGCAACCATTAAATATATGAATGGGGTTCAAGTTTCATACTCTTTGACTGCCTACTCTCCCTATGAGGGATACAGAATTGCATTTAATGGTACAAAAGGCAGAATGGATGCATGGATTCAGGAATCTAACCCTACTACTGAAGTAAATTTTGATGAAATAGTTTTGTACAAAAATTTTAGTAAAAGAGAATATATACGAATTGAGCAAGGTAGTGGGCATGGTGGTGGAGACAAACTATTGAGAGATCAAATTTTTATCCCCGGTACAAAGGATCCATTAAAACAAACAGCAGGGGTAAGAGATGGTGCTTTGGCGTGCCTGATTGGTATTGCTGCCAGAAAGAGTATTGATTCTAAAGAAATAGTATACATAAAAGATCTCACTACTATAAATCCTAATATTAATAAGATATAGTAGTTCAATAGATAACCTTCTATGATAAAATTAGGAAAATATAGTTTCGGTGTTGGTGATCGTTTTACATTTCAGGGGAAAGCACAACTTGCGGCAATTATTAGTGCAGCTGAGGAAGGATTAGAGATAACACCTGTATGGAACAAGTCAAACAGGGAGCATATATATGTAGGCACTACTTCGGCTGACACTCGTAAAGAAGCTGATGAAGCAGTAAAAGCACTGAAGTATAGAGGAAGATATTTTGTAGATGCAGATCATATAAATAAAGATACTGTTTCAAATTATGTAGATACTTCAGATTTTTTCACTCTTGATGTAGCAAATTATATTGGGAAAGAAAGTGCTAAGAAGGATATTGATCTTTTTGTTGAGTCCTGCAGAAAGTATATCGGACAATTGAATATTCCCGGAATTAAATATCCATTAAGTATTACAAAAGAGCTTTTACATGAAATAGGTCGTAAATTTCTTATTGCAACGCAACAAGCATCAGAAATATATGCATACCTGGAAAAAGAAAAAGGTAAAGGGAACTTCATTACAGAGGTTTCAATGGATGAGGTTGACTCACCTCAAACTCCTATAGAGTTGTTGTTCATATTAAAAATGTTAGCAGATAAGTGCGTTTTTGTTCAAACTATTGCTCCCAAATTTACAGGCAGATTTAATAAGGGCATAGATTACTCTGGGAATCTTGAACAGTTTTCAAAAGAATTTGAAGAGGATATTCTGATAATCGATTATGCTATAAAAGAGTTCGGTTTACCTTATGATCTTAAACTCAGCGTTCATTCAGGTAGTGATAAGTTCTCAATTTACCCTATCATCCAAAGCATATTAATTAAATATAACAAAGGATTACATGTTAAAACTGCAGGAACAACCTGGCTCGAAGAGATTATTGGATTATCTGTTGCTGGTGGTGGTGGCCTTAAAATTGCTAAAAAGATATATGAGAACGCATTTAATCGCCGCGAAGAACTTTGTACTCCCTATGCAGATGTTATTGATATTGATCCTAACTTTCTGCCTTCAGTTAAGGAAGTAAATGGTTGGTCTGGTGAAAAGTTTTCCGATACACTACGTCATATTCCTGATCATCCGGAATATAATCCGAACTTCAGGCAGCTTATTCATGTGGCTTACCCAGTAGCTGCACAAATGGGTGATGAATTCCGTGATCTACTTATAAAACATGCTGATATAATTGGAGCAGGTGTTAAAGAGAATATTTATGAAAGGCACCTAAAGAAGTTGTTTTACAAATAGAAGTTTTTTCTATCATAATCATAAGTATTTAAATCATTTAATGTAGTAAAACATTATACAAATTACTTATTATTGTTATTTTAGAGGGTGTAATTAGCTGAAAATAAAAAGTATAATTAAATTAAATACGAATGAAAAACTATAAGTTACAACATAATTATAAAATTATTGTCATCTTAACAACAATATTTGTCACTTTGAGTTGCAATTCAAATCGATTGATTTACGTTCAGAATCTAAGATGTGAACATTTAGCTAACCCATTGGGAATTAATAGCAGGCAACCCAGATTCAGTTGGATAAACATATCTGATCAACAGGGTTCAGTCCAAACATCGTATCAAATAATAGTTGCATCTGAAAAAGATATTTTAACTGAGGATAAGAATGATTATTGGAATTCCGGAAAAGTCAATTCCTCTGAAAGCCATCTAATTACCTACAAAGGGAAAGATCTAAAGTCGGGTCAGATACTATATTGGAAAGTAAGAGTATGGGATCAAAATGATAATGTATCTGAATGGAGTGAACCGTCAAGATTGAGCATTGGTCTTCTCACTCCACAAGATTGGAAAGCTTCATATATTGGATTTATTGATAGTAATATAACTGAAAACAGATCAAATATAAACTCAGAAACCGGTAGTCAGGTATTAAATGGATTTAATCTTACCCCTCAATTTAGAAAACAGTTCTCAGTAATTGCTCCAGATAAAAAAGAGACATATTTACTTCATATAAACTCACTTGGATATCATGAAGTATACCTCAACGGTAAACAAGTGAGCGATAATGTTTTATCACCCGCCGTTTCACAGTTTAATAAACGTTCGCTGATAAACACATATGATGTAACTGAATTTATAAAATCGGGGCAAAATGACATTATTGTTTGGTTAGGGAGTGGTTGGTACACAGACGGGTTACCAGGTGTTACAGCTAGTGGACCGGCATTTAAGGCTCAATTAGATAAAGTATCAAATAAAACAATCAGTAATGTTATAGTTACAGATGAAACATGGACAGCCCGTAATAGTGAATATGAGAGAATCGGCAATTGGAGGTCTGGCAGATATGGAGGAGAAATAATTAATGGAAACCTTGAAACAAGAAATCTTTTTCTTGAATCCCCTGATGAGTTAGTTTGGAACAAAGTATCTCTTGTTGATATCCCAGTACATGAAGTAACTCCTCAGATGACAGAGCCCAACAGAATAAAAGATACAATTAGCCCAATTTCTGCAGTAAGGTTATCTGAAAATACTTATTTAATTGATATGGGAACTACCATTTCAGGATGGTTTGAAATCACATTTCCAGAATTGGAAAAGAACCAGGAAATAATAATGGAATTCTCAGATCACTTGACTAATGATGGTGAAATATATTGGCAGGGACAGATTGACAAATATATTGCTTCAGGCAGTGGTACTGAACATTTTATAAACAAGTTCAACTATCATGGTTTCCGTTATGTGAAAATTACAAATCTTAATCAGGAGCCTAAATTATCAGATATAAAGGCTCATTTTATACATACCGACTTTGAATCTACTTCTTCGTTCATATCCTCTGATGAAGATCTGAATCAAATTCATGATATGATTTCATATACTCTACGTAATGTTGGTTTAGGCGGTTATCTGGTTGATTGCCCTCAAATTGAAAGACTGGGTTATGGTGGTGATGGTAATGCTTCTACTATTACAGCTCAAACAATGTTTAATCTAGCACCTATGTATAACAATTGGATACAAGCATGGGGAGATGTAATTAGAGAAGATGGAGGCATGCCTCATACAGCGCCTAATCCTTATAGTGCCGGAGGTGGTCCATACTGGTGTGGGTTTATAATTTCAGCTTCATGGAATACATATAAAAATTATGCTGATAAGAGGATATTAGAGAAATATTACCCTGTAATGTTAAAATGGCTGGAGTATGTTGACAGATATTGTATAGATGGGCTACTTAAAAAATGGCCAAATACAGACTACAGAAACTGGTATCTAGGAGATTGGGCTACTCCTGAGGGTGTTGGTGATCCTAACCATTTGGATGAAGCATCTGTGGATTTAGTGAGTAATTGCTATTTATCAGTATGTTTAAATCAAATGGAAGAGATTGCCTCAGTACTGGGTAAAGAAGAGGATAAGAAAAAATTTTCAGAAAAGAAGGCTGAAGTAAACAGAAAAATTCATGAGAATTTTTACAATGCTGCAGATGGGTATTATGCAACAGGCTCTCAGATCGATATAATATTTCCTATGCTTTGTGGAGCTGCTCCTGAAGAATTACATGAAAACTTAATTGAGATACTTGTTAAAAGGACAGCTGAGAAGTTCAATGGACACCTTAATACAGGTTTGGTGGGAATCCCTGTGATGATGGAATGGGCAGCAACTGCTAATAAACCAAATTTTGTTTACTCAATGTTAAAAAAGAAATCTTATCCCGGATATCTTTATATGATTGAGAATGGGGCAACTACTACATGGGAGCATTGGAATGGCAATAGAAGTAGAATTCACAATTGTTTTAATGGCGTTGGACAGTGGTTCTATCAGGTTGTTGGAGGTATACGTATAGTAGATAATATCCCAGCGTATAAGAAATTCTTAATTGACCCTCAAATTCCTGAAGGTGTTACATGGGCAAAAACTTCACAGATGACTCCATATGGTATGATTGAAGTCAATTGGGAACTTTTTGAGACAAGAATGCAACTGGATGTAAAAGTTCCTGTTGGAGCAACTGGAATATTGCAGATTCCTGAATATACTTCTGAGGTGATAGTTAACAGTGAAATTATATTTTCTCGTTCACTGGGCGTTTCAAATCCTGTAGATCAATTTGAACTGAGTTCCGGTAACCACACTATTGAATTCAGGTTTTAAATATTAACATAAAAAACAAAGACTTAATAATCTCAAGTCATGAAAATAAAAACAGTTATTATAATTACAACATTGGCATTAACTTTTAGTGCAAGTAATGCTCAGGATAAATTATCCGTGTCATTTGATGTTATATTAAATGGTTTTGTAGGAGATAAAATGAAAGCTTCTTATGAAAATCGTATACTTGCACAGGATGCAGAGAGACTGATTGAGCCATTCACTGTAAGAGATGAACATAGTTGCTGGCAAGGTGAATTTTGGGGTAAGTGGTTCACTTCAGCTGTATTGGCATATAGATATATCCCTACTCCTGAATTGGCTGATAAATTAAAACAGGCTGCATATGGGTTGATGGAAACCCAAACTAATGATGGTTACATTGGTAATTATGCACCTGAAAGTAGATTAAAAGCATGGGATATTTGGGGAAGAAAGTATTGTATGCTGGGTCTGATAGCCTATTACGATATTACAAATGATGAAAAGGCTCTAGAATCAGCAGCGAAAGAAGCTGACTTTCTTATTAAGGAACTCAATGATAAAAACTCAAAGATTGTGTTGATGGGCAACCACCGTGGAATGGCTGCATCATCAGTGTTAGAACCAATTTGTCAACTTTATGTACGAACCGGCAATAAAAAGTACCTTCAATTTGCGGAAGAGATCGTAAGTCAATGGGAAACAGATGAGGGTCCACAATTAATTTCCAAAGCCGACATACCTGTATCACAGCGTTTCCCCAAACCTGTTGACAACTGGTATGGATGGGAACAAGGGCAAAAAGCGTATGAAATGATGTCATGTTATGAAGGTTTGCTTGAATTATTTAGGATAACCGGAAAAGAAGAATATAAAGAAGCCGTTGAGAAAACATGGCAGAGTATTATTGATAGTGAAATTAATATCGCAGGATCAGGCTCTGCAATGGAAGCATGGTTCTCTGGAAGAGAAAAACAGACAATACCCATTGCTCATTACCAGGAGACTTGCGTTACGGCAACGTGGATAAAATTTAACCAACAGTTGTTACGACTTACCGGTGAAGCCAAGTATGCTGATGAAATTGAAAGGACATTCTATAATGCACTCCTGGGTGCAATGAAGCCTGATGGTTCAGATTGGGCAAAATACACTCCACTGTCGGGTCAGCGTCTTGAAGGTTCCGAGCAGTGTGGTATGGGACTAAATTGCTGTAATGCCAGCGGTCCCAGAGGTCTGTTCACAATCCCACAAACTGCAGTAATGCAATCAGAGGATGGAGCTTATATTAATTTTTATATTGATGGAACTTATCATCTCATAAGTCCAGAGAATCAGGAGTTTGCAATTGTACAGAATACAAACTATCCTGTTTCGGGAAAGATTGATCTGAATCTGGTTTTAGAGAAAGATGAAAATATGGAAATAGCCTTAAGAGTACCTTTTTGGAGCACAAACTATAAAATCCTTATTAATGGAAACACTGAATATGAAGCAAGTAATGTACTACCAGGAAATTATACTAAATTGAAGCGTAAATGGAAAAATAATGATAAGATTACCATAGAATTTGAGATGCAAGGAAAAATACATCGATCTGGCAATACACATGAATACGTTGCAATAACCCGAGGTCCCATAGTTCTCTGTAGAGATGAGAGAATTGGCAAACCTGCTCTAGAGGCCATTCTAACACCCATTATAAATGAAAAAGGAAATATAGATCTGGTTAAAGAAGAATCTTCAGATCCTGAAGTATACATGATATTTTCAGCACAATTTATTCCGGAATCTTATACAGAACAGGGTTCACAACCTATAAAAGTAAACTTATGCGATTATGCATCAGCAGGCAATAGTTCATACAGTTTCCCATTCTTTAAGGTATGGTTGCCTCAATTATATAACCCAAGAAATCAAGATTGAAATGAAAACAAGCAAAACTCTAATTTATCTGGCATTTATTTCATTTTCATTACTTTTTATGTACTCATGCTCAAAAAGTAGTAGAAGCAGTGTAATGCCAATCAGTCTTACAGTAGAATATCTTACAAATCCATTAGGCCTGGATATAGAAAAACCTCGAATGAGCTGGACATTAGAGCCAACCAAAGAGTCAGATTTTGGTCAAAGTCAAACAGCATATCGCATACTTGTGAGTATGTCAGAAAGCAGGCTAAAAGATAACGTTGGTGATATTTGGGACTCTGGTTGGGTCGAATCAGACAAAATGCAGTTGATAGAATATAATGGAATTCCTTTAGAATCTGACAAAGCATATTTCTGGAAAGTAGCAGTTAAAGATGAAAAGGGAGTAGAGTCAAAATATAGTAAAATATCAAAATGGAGTACTGGTCTGTTTTCACAGGATGAATGGACTGCAAAATGGATTGGTACAGGTGAATCTTACAACCCTTCTGAAGGTCCCAATAAAATGTATGACCCATGGTTCAGAAAAAAATTCACTCTAACTGAGAAGCCATATAAAGCAACACTTTTTGTAGCATCCATCGGTTTCCATGAAGTTTATGTCAATGGGAAAAAAATTGATGATCATGTTCTCCCCCCGGCAGTAACTGATCATACAAAACGAGCGCGTTATATTGCATACGAAATTGCACCAGAACTCATTAATGGTGAAAATGTAATTGCTCTATGGTTAGGTACTGGATGGTCAATTTTTGCACCTTATGCAACAGATGATAAGCCTCGTGCACCTATAGCGATTGCGCAAACAGATATATACAATGAAAAAGGAGAAGTAATCGAACGTATTATTACAGATGAAAGTTGGAGAACACATCCTAGTCCAAATAAACTTATTGGTAACTGGGGATTTGGCGTAGGTGGCTATGGTGGTGAAATTTGGGATGCTAATCAGGAAATTGAGAACTGGAATTCAGTAGATTTCAACGACGAAGATTGGAAAAGTTCAACCATTTTAAATCCATCTTTGAAACTTTCAGCACAGCAAGTAGAGCCAAACAGGTTAATTGATGAAATTCAGCCTGTTGACATTGAACATAGATCAGATGACTCATATCGTGTAGATATGGGAGTGAATTTTGCCGGATGGACCGATATTCATGTAAAAGGTAACCCAGGTGATACTATTCATTTTCTATTTTCTGAAAGAGAAGATCAGGATATGACTTTCGCACTCCATAGTGCATATGTATTGGATAATTCAGGAGAGGGAACATTCCACAATCACTTTAACTACATGTCAGGTCGCTGGATTACAATCAAAGGATTAACCACACCACCAGTTAAAGATAATATCAAGGGTTGGCTGGTACGCACTGATTATGATGATGCAACATATTTTGAGTGTTCAGATTCACTTCAAAACTGGATATATAACAGAGTAAAATGGACTTTCGAAAATCTTTCGTTAGGAGGTTTTGTTGTTGATTGTCCTCAACGTGAGAGGTTTGGTTACGGAGGTGATGCTCATGCAACTTCAGAAACAGGACTACTCAACTACAAACTTGGAGCATTTTATACTAAATGGCTTGAAGACTGGAGAGATGTTCAGGGAACAGAACCAATGGTAGGTAATATGAATGATCCGGAGTGGGCTCGAAAACAGGAAGGAAGCGGCAGAATATTAGGAGGTGGTATTATGCCTCAGACAGCACCTACATATCATGGAGGAGGTGGTCCCGCCTGGGGTGGAATAGTTATTACACTCCCATGGTTTATGTATCAATACCATGGTGATATAAGAGCACTTGAAGAAAACTTTGAGATGATAAAAGGTTGGCTTACATTTCTGGATAGTCACGTAGAAAACAATCTACTTAATAGATATGGAGGCAGATGGGACTTCCTTGGTGACTGGCTATGGCCTGGTGCTAATGCTGCCGGTATGAATAATTATTCAGATGAGAACCTTTTTTTTAACAATTGCTATTGGGTGTATAATCTTAAAACAGCAGCTCAGATAGCCAGGATAATTGGGAGAGAAACAGATGCAGAAATCTGGTCTGAAAAAGCAAAACTGGCAAGTGAAGCTATCCACAATAAATATTATATTGAAGAGGAAAAAAACTATTCAGATATGTCGATGAGAAGTCTGACCGCCGCTTTATATGGTGATATTATGCCAGAAGAACTCCGACTAGAAATAATGAAAAGTCTCGAGAATGAGATTCTTATAAATCAGAACGGTCATATCGATGTAGGTATAACAGGTGGAGCAATGCTGTTTAAGGTACTTCGTGAAGAGGGCCGTGATGATCTTATTTACTCAATGACATCTCAAACTACATATCCAGGCTGGGGATTTATGAAAGAAAACGGCGCTACAACTATTTGGGAAAGCTGGGAAAAAGATTTAGGAGGCCACTCACTGCTTCATAGTTCTTACTTATACCCTGGTGCTTGGTACATAGATGGAGTTGCCGGAATCAGACAAGATAAGGATTTTCCAGGTTACAGGAAATTTATCATTAGGGTGCCAAAACTTACTGAATCTCAATTATCATGGGCAAAAGCTGAATTTGATTCTCCATCAGGTCTGATTAAATCACATTGGGAACGACAAGGTTCAAATCTTACACTTAACATTACTGTGCCTCCTAACTGCAGTGCTACAGTATGGTTCCCACAGGAAAATAATGAAACTATCACAGAGAACTCAGGTCATGCAATTCATATTGGAAATCAGGAAGGATATCAACTATATGAAGTGTCAGCAGGCAATTATAGATTCTCGAACTGACTATTTCTCTAATATTTTAAAAAGCAATATATAAAATATAAAGATATAGATTTCTCATAGTATTTGTACTAATTTTTGATAGTTGAAAGCAGAATAGAATCATATAATAAAAATATTTGGCAATCCTGAGACCACCACCGGTGGAAATGCCCTGAAGTTCTATGCTTCGGTTCGTCTCGATATCCGAAAGATTGGCCAGTTGAAAGATGGCGATGAGGTACAGGGAAGCCAGACCCGTGTAA
>NZ_JAQVHI010000042.1:0-17903 GCF_028696275.1 Lascolabacillus sp. | reverse complement strand
GCATAAATTAAATAAAAAAACTCCTTTAGATGATTGTTTTCAACACAACTTTCCATATAGATGAAACTCTTCAAGATGAATTTATAGAATATATTCTTCAGGAGTTTATACCAATGTCAACAAAAAGCGGAATTTTAACTTCAGCAAGATTTGCCAGAATATATGGAAGTAATAAGGATGAAGGTTTATCATTCGCTATGGAATTTCAGGTTGAAACTATTGAACTGCTTGAAAAATGGAACAGAGAGGAGAGTAATTATGTATATAATCTGTTAATGGATAAGTTTAAAGAAAAGCTTGTGGGCTTTTCTACTGTATTACAGACTATTGACTATTAAACTTCATTATTTACCATGCAAAAAGACTCTATTCAAAAAGAGCGTATAATTATGGGAATTGACCCCGGTACACAGGTTATGGGTTACGGAATCCTTCGAGTTTTGGATAACAAACCCTCTATGGAAGCCATGGGTGTTATGAATCTTGGTAAATATGGTGATCATTATTTGAAGCTCGCAAAAATATATTCAAGAATAATAGGACTTATTGATGAATATCTTCCTGATGAACTAGCCATCGAAGCTCCTTTTTTTGGAAAAAATGTTCAAAGTATGCTAAAGCTTGGAAGAGCCCAAGGGGTTGCAATGGCGGCCGCAATATCAAGAGATATTCCTATTTTTGAATACGCACCTCTGAAAATAAAGATGTCCATTACAGGTAATGGTAGAGCTGCTAAAGAGCAGGTAGCATATATGCTACAAAAGATTCTACATATTCCGGATGATAAGATGCTTTTGCAACTTGATGCCTCCGATGGTTTGGCTGCTGCATTATGCCATTTTTATCAGTCAGGAGTATCAACAGTTGATAAGAAATATAAAGACTGGAAAGACTTTGCAAATAAGAATCCTGATAAAGTTAACCGTTAGTTAAAAAATGATGTTTTTTTTACTACATTTGACTTGATTTACCTCTATTTTTTTATCTTTGCCTTATGAACCGACTTGTTACACACATCGAATTCTTGCTGCACGAACACAATTGTGTAATTATTCCAGAACTTGGAGGGTTTGTTGTAAACACCAGTAACTCTCACAGAGATGGAATTTCTATCTATTTACCACCATCTTGTGAATTGGTCTTCAACAGGGATCTTACTTATAATGACGGACTTCTAGCAGAATCATATATGAAGACTTACAGCATTTCATTTGATGCTGCTATGCTTTGGATTGAAGAGGAAGTCTCTGAAATGAAGAAGCAATTGAGGGATCAACGTTCTGTAGAGTTAGGAAGATTAGGTTCTTTTATCTTATTTGATGATAACAGGTTTTCATATAAACCTGGAAGTTTTATCCGTCCCGCTTTATTTGGTCTGAGTATGGCCAGATTGAAACCATTGATTCAATTGCAGAAACCTGTAAGTCTTACTGAGGCTAACAGAGGGGTTGATTCAGATAGTAGTTACAATAAAAAACGTAGTTTAAGAACTGCAAGTGTTGCAGCAGCTGTTGTGGCTGCTGTAGTATTAATAATGTTCTTTATGCCAATGAGTGACAGGACTATTGAACGTCAATCTGCCAAAATATCTTATGAAACAGAATGGCTTACACCTAAAAACAATAGATCTAACGAAATAATCATTGAGAATAAAGCTACTAAAGAAGTTGTATTTCCTGCATCAGAAATTGTAGAGATAACTGATGATTCTCCAAGGTATTATATCATAATGGGTGTATTCAAAGGTGATAAGTCTGCCACACGACTTGCTGAATCACTAAAAGCAGATGGTTTTACAGGAACAAACTGGTTAGAGAGGCCTGAACGTATTGATGTTTATTCAGCGTCATTTGATAATGAAACGGATGCTGAAGAGTTTTTAAAGAAAGTACATAAACATTATCCAAAGTATTCGGATGCATGGATTCTAAAACGATAATTTTTTTATTATGTCTATCAAAAGGAGTATTGTATTAGGTTTTATTTTCTATTGGGTTTATGAAATGTACCATCATAGGAAGAGATTGGTACCACCTACTGACAGATTTAAATTCCCTGATTTTTAGAAAAAAATAATTATCCCCGAATAATAAACCTTCGGGGTTTTTTTATGCTTTTATGTACTTATTTTTATCTTTGTATTTAATATAATTTGTATTTCAGTATTTTATTATATTAGATTCATATATATATGAATTATATTCTTTTATTTTGTTTTAGGTAAGAAGTATAAAATGGTAATTTAAATATAATGAATAAAATAAATCAGGTAGATAGGTTATTGAGTCTGAGTTATCCAAAACCAGATCCTTATGGATCTTTATCAATGCCGGTTTACCACGCTCTGGCTTATGAATTTTCTACTGCAGAAGAGATGGAGAATGCATTCTGTGGCAGAACTGACGAGCATACATATTCGAGAGTGTCAAACCCAACTGTACAATATTATGAAGAACGTGTAAAAATGCTAACAGATGCTTATAACGTTACAGCGCTTAATTCAGGAATGGCAGCAATCAGTAATGCGTTCTTCACATTAGCTTGGAGTGGTAGTAATATAGTCACATCAAAATATTTATTTGGTAACACATACTCTTTTTTCATTAATACGTTAAAAGCTTTTGGTGTTGAAACACGCTTTTGTGATTTGACTAATCCAGCAGATGTTGCTGCTAATCTTGATGAGAACAGTTGTGCACTATTTGTTGAGATTATTTCTAATCCACAAATGGAGGTTGCTGATCTTAAGAAATTGAGCAGTGTAGCACATGAAAATAATGTTCCTCTTATAGCTGACACAACAATAATACCTTTTACTAATTTCAAAGCAAAAGATTTCGGTATTGATATTGATGTAATATCAAGTACTAAGTATATATCAGGCGGAGGAACTAGTCTTGGTGGTTTAATTATTGATTACGGTAAGTTTAACTGGAAGAATTCAGCCAAATTAAACTACTTATCAGAAATTCATGAATCAGCTTTTAATTTTAAGCTACGTAAGGAGATTCATCGTAATATAGGTGCTTATATGACACCAGAAGTGGCCTATATTCAGTCCCTCGGACTTGAAACATTAAGTGTAAGGTTTGATAGACACTCAACAACCTGTTTGGAGCTTGCTAAAAAACTCCAAGCGTTACCCGCAATCAAATCTGTTAATTATACCGGATTGGGAGATAATGTATATTATGAAGTGAGTAAACGTCAATTTGGTGAATACCCGGGTGCAATGCTCACGTTCGACCTTGAGTCTAAGGAAAAATGCTTTAAATTCATGAACAAACTTCAAATTATACATAGAGCAACTAATCTGTTTGATAACAAAACTCTAATAATTCATCCGGCAAGTACAATTTATGGAACCTTCACTTCTGAACAGCGTTCAGATATGGGTATAAAAGAAACCACACTCCGTCTGTCAGTAGGACTTGAGAGTGTGGATTCAATATTTTCAGATATAAAACAGGCTCTAGAATATATTTAGATATATGCTTTAAGATATTATCTACTCAATTTAAATTTAATATATTTAGATTAAATAAAAATCACTTTAACGATACTGATCATTCTTCCAAAAGAGAGTCAATCAGTTGATTGAATTCCTCTTTAAATTCCTCATAGAATAATCCTGTAGCCGGTCCGTTAAAACCTGTATGCACTTTACGTACTTTCCCCTGTTTATCTATATATATAGTTGTAGGGTAACTTGAAAAATTATCCAGTTCCGGCAATGCACCTGCAACATTTTCCCTGCCTACAGCACCTCCAAAAAGCAAAGTATAACCAGTATTGTATCGTTCTTTTAACTGAGTAAGAGCTCTTTTCCCATAATCGAAATCATCTTTTCTTTCAAAAGCTATACCAATAACTTCAACACCACGATCTCTGTTTTCCTCATACCATGGTGCAAGATATGCCATTTCATCGAGACAGTTGGGACACCAACTTCCCAGAATAGAAACAATAACCACTTTACCCTGATACTTTTCATCTTTGAGAGATACAATATTTCCATTAAGATCGGGCAATTCAAAACTTAAAGTGTCAAATCCTTTCTTTAGTCCTGCTAATGAATAAGGGTCAGCCAATTCAGCAGCATCATTTTTATTACCGATAATGCGTGTAGTTCCTCTTGCTGTATAGAAAATTCCCTCAAAACTATTTTCATCAATAAAATTAAAATCAAAATAATAAGGGGTTAAACCACTAAATGCAGAAAGTTGAACACCTTTTTCAGTATATGCTCCTTCCAAATATCTTAAATCTCCCGAAAGTGTAAGAATTGAACCAGTAATAATATTGTTATCTGTTTTAAAAATCCCAACATTATGTGTTGTATCCCTATTTTCACCTATAAAAAGCACATCCCATTTACCATCAATTCTCAATGATGTAGGATTATCAACAGGTTCAAATCTGTTCAGAACTCCAAAAGTAGCCCTAAAAGGTATACCCGGATCATTCTCTATATAATGCTTCAAGAATTTTCCTTCTATCTTATTGTCTGAAATTATACCTCTTAACTCTGCATCATATGCAATTATAGGGATAATCAGAGTGTCATTGATTAATGAAAATCCATTTAAGACAAACCTCTCTTCTCCGTTCAGCAGAATAACTGTTGCAGAGTCAGACGATACCTTGTTAACTTCAAAAAGAAATGGAACCTTTTTACCTTCAGCAACTTCTATTTCACCTAGCCAGATTCCGCTTTGCAGATCTGCTTTTTTGTCTTTTTGATTGCAGGAAAACATAACAATAAGCACTGCAAGTAATAATATCGTTTTGTATTTCATATTTTATTTAAATTGAGGATATTAATAAAAAATAGTTGTAATATACTGCTTCAACCAATATAATTATAAGGTCGTAAAATTACATGTTTTTATTTAAACACCCATAGTTTAGTTTCAATTACATCATTACCCTGTTTTGCAATTGCATCCTGATAACTAGTTAGATTAACAGATTGTTCTTTTACAGGATAATATAAACGAGATGGGACTCCTCCGTCACCAAATAATGGATTAAAAGTATATGTTACCTGACCTCCGTTTACCTGACCTGAATATATAATATCTCCTGTTTTAATAAGAAAATCAGGAAATCCGGTTCTGCGATACTCACTCCAACCTTCCAGAAACTGAGTAAATAGTGCAATATATTTCTGATTAAGAACATTTCTCTGATTGGCTACAGGTAGTGATGCTATATAATTTTCAACTTCAGAATCTGTTACTCCCCATTTCTCCAGAGATGCTCTTACACCATTAATATAGTCAGTTTGACTCCATCCATTATGTTCAGATTGAAGAAATGCAACCTCGGAATACTCCATAAGTACTTCTCCAAAATCAGGAGCACTGTAAATAGCACCTGGCAGACTAACTTCAGTTGCAGGAAAACTACCAGCTTCAGATTCAGTTAGTCCATACGGTAATCCTACATATTCACCCTTACTGTTTAGTGCTGCAAATTTGCTTAAACGAGGGTCTGCAAAAGGTATTTGTGGATTTTCTCCTTTAAGTAAATCGATAAAGGGTTTTGAAATAGCAAAGTCTCTTCTGTTAGCAGTTACTGTAGCACGATAATATGGGGCTTCATTAGGGGAAGCTGTTGAGTATTTAAAAATTGCATTATCTGCATTACTTGTGAATACACCTTTTGTCAGTGCATCTGTAAAATGAGAACTGTATAGTTCCGGATTCTTAACTTTTAATCTGGTAGCAAATCGTAATCTAAGTGAATTTGCAAATTTTGCCCACTTAAGATTATTACCTCCATAAATTATATCAGATGCCCCAAATGTTGTTTCGGCCTGATACTTAATTAAAGTATCACCTGCCTGTTTTAACTCATTAAGAATATCTGCATATATCTTCTCCTGAGAGGCATATGCCGGTGTTAAGTTGTTTGTTTCCTGTTGCAGAGCCTCAAATTCAGGATCATTGTTTCCATAAGAATGGTAAGGAACATTCCCAAAAATATCAGTAAGCGCATAAAAAGCATATGACTTTAATATTTTGCTTATAGCAATCTGGGTTGAGTTTCTTCCTGCGCCATCTGCTGTTACCAAATCTTTAGTTTCAGGGTTACTGTTAAGTATGATAATTTCCTGAAGGTTGTTCACTGCTTTGTAAAGACCATTCCAGATAGTCTCCGAATAACTGAAGGGGATGTCATAGCGTGACTGACTGGTATATGTTACCTGACTTATCTGTTGTGTAAACAATGCAGAGCTTCGAAGAGATGCTGGTTCACTCTTAACATTATCAACAAGCTGTTTTTGAGCAGTTACAATTAGTGATGTAGTCTGCACTGAGGATGGTCTGTTTGGATCTATATTAAGATTCTCATCTATACATGATGTAAAAAGGAATAATAATGGTAGTGATAATACTGTTAGATGAGATACTAGTGATATATTAAATAATTTCATAACTTATTCTGAATTAAATTGTTCATTAATCTTTTTTAAAACCTGAAACTTAAATTGATGCCATAAGTTAATGGTGTGGGCATATTACCACCTTCAATTCCCTGAACATTTCCACTGCTGTTGGTCAACTCTGGATCAATTGTTTTACTCTTTCTGTATAGATAAAATAGGTTACGCGCATATAGAGAGGTGCCAATACTTTTCACAGGACTATTTTCCGATAATTTAATATCATACCCAAGTGATAATTCTCTTAGTTTAATAAAGGTAGCATCAAAAATACTATATGCTGTAGGTCCGTTACTATAGTTCCTTGCCCATGCCTGAGCTGTTACATTTTTAGTATTAGGAGCAATATTTGTTACACTATAGGTGCCATCAGCGTTAAAGGTTACATCTGCTGTTACGCCATCAGAAACAACTCCTGTTTCACGAATGCCATTAGCTGCTGTTTCAGGAAGAATACCTGAATACATAGCCACAGAGTACGTTTGGGAAAAGAATTTTCCACCTACACGTGAGTCAACAAGAAAATTAAATCTAAGATTCTTATATCTTAATCCATTTTGAAAGCTCCAAAGAAAGTCAGGAAGTACACTGCCTAAGGGGACAATCTGCTGAGTCCTCATGTGAAGACCATTTTCACCCACAACTTTTTGTCCATCAGGAGCATAAACAAAATCGTAACCCTCTATCTGACCATAACTTTTACCTTCCTGTGCAGTGAGTGTTACAAGAGTTGTACTAAGATTTAATTTATTTACGGCATCAGAAAGCTCAATTATTTTATTTATGTTTCTTGAGAAATTAAACGTTGTATTCCAGTCCCAGTTTCTACTTTTAACCGGATTTATACCTAAAATCACTTCAAAGCCTCTGTTATTTATTTCACCTGCATTGATTAGCATAGAAGAATACCCAAATGCTGCTGATGTAGGTAATGAAATTATCTGATTACGGCTTGAGTTATTATAATATGTAAAATCAAGATTTATAAGATCTTTGAAGAATTGTAATTGCAAACCGGTCTCCAGTGAAGATGTAATCTCTGGTTTAAGATTGATATTATTTAATTGATTAGGTAAAGTGTATGCACTTCTGCCATTAATTGAACTTACCGCTTCGTATACTTTGTAAAGCTGATACGGATCTGTATCATTACCTACCTGTGCCCATCCTAATCTAAGTTTGGCAAAAGAGAGCCAGTTGCTGTTACGTAGCCCTGGTAGTTCGCTAAGTATAACTGATGAAGTAACAGATGGGTAGAAGTATGAATTGTGTTCAACAGGCAGTGTTGAAGACCAGTCATTTCTAAATGTACCATCCAGGTAAACTGTACCTTTCCATCCATAAGATATACTTCCATAAACCGATGAAAGCTGTTTTTTATATATACCTGTTGTTGGGTTTATAATAGTTGATGTTGCATTATTTAGGCTGTAATAGTTAGGTATAATCAAACCCCCAGAAGTGGAAATATCACTTATTCTTCTGTTTCTCTGTAGATAATTAGCTCCTACATTTGCAACAAAAGAGTGATCACTCCAAGATTTGTTAGCTGTAGCAAGCAATTCATAGTTAAATTCCTCATATTTTTGACTATATTCCTGGTACATAGATTGCGAACGCGAGTTATAAGCTATTCTGTCCTGATAATCATAATCATATATATCTGCATTTAAACGACCTGTTACAGATAGCCATGGAGTGGGGGTGAGTACAATGCCAAAATTCCCATAAAGCCTATCTCTGTCCTCTTCAAGATAACTTTCATAAGCCGACCAGTATGGGTTATCAATATATTTGGTTTTCTCATCAGCTACAGTGTTCTGATAACCTGTACGGTTCCATGCTCTTGGAGTACCATCTGGTCTTTTATATTCACTAAGTTTCTTATAATCAACCTGAACATGACCCCATTGAAAAGCTTCCAGAATAATATTCCTGTTGGAAGCACCTGTCCATGGTCGTCCAGTAGTTGAAGTTTTGATATAATTTGCACTTGCAAAAAACGATAGTAGATCACCTGTAATATTTCCTGAAATACTCAAACTGTTTTTACCCAATGATGAGTTTGGAATAGTTCCTGTTACATTCTTATTAGTAAATGATACCCTAAATACAGAATTATCATTTGATTTAGATAAAGATATATTGTTGGTATTTGCTAATCCGGTTTTAAAGAAATAATGAACATCATTTTCAGGATATACCCATGGCTCAGGATTTAAATAATCCTCAGGATATTCTGGGTCGAGGTTATACCAATGTAGTACAGGTGTGCCATCTAATTTTGGTCCCCAGCTTTCATCTCCTGCATAATCTACAATATTATATGTTGTACCATTGATCTGTGCTGTGCTGAAAGTAGTATTATACCCACCTCCATAAAGTTTTTGACGCTCTGGTAGTCTGACCACATTCTCCAACTCCAGACCTGTATTAACTTCTATGTTAATCCCTCCATCTCCGGTCTTACCATTTTTAGTAGTAATAAGAATAACACCGTTAGCAGCTCTTGAGCCATATAGAGCTGCAGCTGAAGGTCCTTTGAGAACATTAACACTCTCAATATCATCAGGGTTAATATCCTGAATTGTGCTTCCCATATCTTTTCCTGCACTACCGTTTATTGTGGATGAACTATTCAGTTCACTGTTATCAAGCGGTACCCCATCAATAACATAAAGTGGTTGATTATTACCGGTTATTGAGTTTATACCTCTTAATGTTATTCTTGAAGAACCACCAAGGTTACTTCCACCCGAGATTACCTGTAGCCCGGCTATTTTTCCTGAAAGTGCACTCATAGGATTTGTTGGTCTGGTCTGAAATGCTTCAGAGGAGACATCCTGCACTGCATAACCTAATGCTTTTCTTTCTCGAGGAATATTTAATGAGGTAATTATCACTTCATTCAAAGTGGTAGTAGACTCAATTAGTCTGACGTTGATTGTAGCCGATTTATCTATATTTATAGATTGATTTTCGAATCCTATATAAGTAAATTCAAGTGTATGACCAATATTTGTGCTAATCCGATAATTACCATCAATGTCTGAAACGGTACCATTACCTGGATTAGTAATATCAATAATTGTAACCCCTGCCAGAGGTTCATTATACTGATCAATTACTTTTCCCGTTATAACTACATTTTGCAAATCTTGTGCATATGTACTAAATATAAGTAGTTGGATAAGAACTATAAAAGTTAATTTCATAAGTTTTAAATTATAATTATTAAAAGTTGATTTAATTATTCAAAAAAAAGCGGCTGATCTTTTGAATCAGCCGCCCCGTTTTATGATACCTTTTTTAATTTAGGTATACAGAGAGGGCTGATTATGAAGTTTTGTACAACAAACATTCATTGCTGACATATTCATAACCAACATTCTCTGCATGTTATTTAAGCCTGTAATCATTTCGAGGAATATTGAGTGTTTAAAAAGTATCAATCTTCAACCTTAGAAAGCTGTAATGGATATTCCTCAAAAGCATAAAGTACTGTGGATAAATAACGTTCACCTGTGTCAGGGAGTATCACAACAATATTTTTCCCTTGATTTTCTGGTTCAAGTGCTATTTGCAATGCTGCATATGCTGCTGCACCTGAAGATATTCCAACAAGTAAACCTTCAGTAGATGCTAACCTGCGACTCGTAAGAATTGCTTCATCATTGTTTACTTTATAAATGCGGTCTACTACTGATGAATTGTATGTTCCGGGAATAAAACCAGCACCTATTCCCTGTATTTTATGAGGACCGGGATTACCACCCGATAATACGGGTGAATCAGTGGGTTCAACGGCCACTACTTGTATTTTGGGATTATACTCTTTCAAGCGTTTTCCGGCTCCACTCACAGTTCCACCCGTACCAACACCGCTTACTAAGATATCCACTTTTCCATCAGTATCTCGCCAAATTTCTTCTCCTGTTGTAAGGTAATGAATTTCAGGATTTGCCTGATTTTCAAACTGCTGAAGAATAACTGAATTTGATGTCTGAGCCTGCAGTTCTTTTGATTTTGCTATAGCACCTTTCATACCTTCAGCTCCGGGTGTTAATACTAGTTCAGCTCCCAGTGCTTTGAGTAAATTTCTTCTTTCAATGCTCATCGTTTCAGGCATTGTTAGAATAAGTCTGTATTTCTTAATTGAAGATACAAATGCCAGGCCAATACCGGTATTGCCACTTGTTGGTTCAATTATTACAGAGCCTGGTTTTAATATACCCTTTTTCTCTGCATCTTCAACCATCGATAACGCGATACGGTCTTTTACACTGCTAAGGGGATTAAAACTCTCTAACTTGGCAATAATATTTGCCTTTGCTCCCTCTTTATCTCCATATTGACTTAGTCTGAGTAATGGTGTATTACCTACTAGTTCTGTTAAATTTGCTGCAATTTTTGACATATTGTTAATTTTTAATTTTTTATGAAGCAAAGATATTAGATGAAATATGAGATTGAAATAGCACATTCGTGGTATATTTACTGATATAGTGAGATAAATTATTAAATTTGTGATTGTAAAATAATAATTATTGTGAGTCGGAATTATATTGTTGCAGATAATCAGGATGTTACGCGAATAGGGCTAATATCAATACTCAGAGAGTATAATAAAGAAGCAAAGATTATTGAGGTGGAAAACTACAGTAAAATGCTTTTCATGCTTCGCCAATACCCTAATTCTGTTGTAATTGTTGATTATTCTTTATTTGATTTTTTATCAATAACTCACTTACTTAACATTAAGAGTGGAGCTAAAGCTTCATCATGGCTAATCTTTTCTGACGAACCTGATGTCCATTTTCTGAGACAACTGTTACAATCAGATCCCTCCATCAGCGTTGTTTTAAAACATAATTCCAAATCCTATATATTGGATGCATTAATGTGTGTCACAGAATATGAGGTATACTGGTGTGATTTTGCTGAATCTGTTATGAAAGCAGGTGTCCCCCAGCAAAATATTCCTGATAAACTTACGGTATCTGAATCTAATATTCTAAGAGAGATTGCTTTAGGTAAAACAACAAAAGAAATTGCAGTAGAAAAAAATTTAAGTTTCCATACAGTAAATACTCACCGACGCAATATCTACAGAAAACTCGGGGTTAACAGCGTAAACGAAGTAACCCGGTATGCATTGCAAGCCGGGTTAATAGATCAGATGGAATATTATATATAGTTCAGTCGTTGTTTATATATCTTACAAAAGCTATGTTTTTACCATCGGGCGACCAGCTATGAACATTTAATGTTCCTTGACCACCATAAAAAACAGGTGTAAGATCACGTATCTGTGAAGTTTCTACATCCAGCAATCTCAATTTAACATCTTTTCCAAATGGATGTCCTCCCTGCTGATCTTCTATATAGGCAATATATGCTATACTTCTGTTGTCAGGTCCCGGGTGTGGAAACCAATTATCATATTCATCATTGGTCAGTTGTGTCTGTTCACTTCCATCAGGCCGCATTCTGTAAATGTGCATTCTTCCGGTTCTGTTGCTATTAAAGTATATCCATTCTCCGTCATAGCTATACTCCGGACCATCATCCAAACCTTTTGCATCAGTAAGGCGTATCTCTTCATCAGTTATCATGTGAGATTTGTAAACATCCCATTCTCCATTTCTCATTGCGCAATAAACGACCCATTGATTGTCAGGACTTACACCATGCCAATAACTTGGTGCATTACCTGTGATCAACCTTGGTACACCTCCTGATAGCGGAAGAATAAAAATTCTAGAGTTTCCACCCTGTGCAGTTACAGTAGGGTCGTTATGACTCACAATAAGCCATTTGCCGTCAAATGATAAACCATGATCATTATTGCATCTGTTGGCAAAACCAGTGTCTATTATTCCTAGTTTCTCTCCTTTTACAGATACTTTTTCAAGCAATCCATTGCTATTTATAATAAGATATTTACCATCTCGCGACCAGTTAGGTGCTTCGAAATGTCTCTTCTCACGAAGGATTACTTTCTCCTTACCTGTTTTTACGTTCAGTAATACAAGTTCACTTTCAAGGTTTTGCGGTACCTGAGCAAATGTAGTTAGTGTGGTACATAATGCAATTAACAACAGTTTGATGTTTTTCATTTTCTGCAGTTTTTAAAATTATTCTATATATATCTCGAGTAATTTAGAAGATTCACTTGGTATAATTAGAAGATTATCTGTAGTAGCTGGTATGAGAACCGACTCGCCTTGATCAATAAAAACAGAGTTACCATTATTATCTTTCAATGTACAATGCCCCGACAGACACATATATATAATAAAGGAGTCTATTTCTTTAAAATTACGGCTAATTTGGATATCAATGTCTAGCAGATTGGTGGTAAAATAAGGGCATGAAACAAGTTTCACTGGCTGATTAACTTCTTTAGTATATTCAGTTTTATATGTATCATATATCTTAAAGTCAATGACATCTTTTGCCAGTTCAGTATGGAGTTCTCTGGTGTTACCGTTAGCATCACGACGATCATAATCATAAATACGATATGTAATATCTGATGTTTGCTGAATTTCTGCTATAAAACATCCGGCTCCTATAGCATGAACTCGACCTGCAGGTAGAAAAAACACATCTCCTTCTTCTACATTGTACTTTTTTAGTGTTCCTGTAAAACTTCCATCTTCTACGCTATCTACATACTCATCTGGTGATATGTTTTTTTCAAAGCCTGAATAAAGAAATGCTCCCGGTGCAGCTTTTACAACATACCACATTTCGGTTTTTCCGAAAGAGTTATGTCTTTCTCCTGCTATTTTATCATCAGGGTGAACCTGTATTGACAAATCGTCATTTGCATCTATAAACTTAATGAGAAGAGGGAAGGTGTCTCCAAATTTGTCATAAACTTTTTTTCCAACAAGCTGCTCTTTTTTATTAGAAAGTAGTTCATTTAATGATAAACCGGCGAGTTCTCCGTTGGATATAATAGAAACATTGTTTTTTACATCTGAGATTTCCCAACTTTCACCTATACCGTCAAGTGATGGCTTGATGTTTTTGAATTCAGTAATAGCAGAACCTCCCCATATAATTGATTTAAGAATCGGCTCAAATTTCAGTGGGTATAATAAATCATTTTGACTTATTGTATTATTATTGTTCTTTGTCATTTCAGTAGTTTTTTCTTATTATTTATTCTTAATAAAATTATCTTCTTACTTCTTTATTTTTAAAACCAGCGCCGTCCGGGCAGGCAGATAAAGCTTTATCCATCCTTTATTGTCTTTTGAGTGCAGAGGATCGAAATGTGTGAAGTGATTAATAGATGTGTCATTTAAACCAAAGCCTCCAAACTCTTTATCATCTGTATCTAATATAACTTTATATTCACCCTGAGGAACTAGTATTCCGTAATCACTGAATGATTTTTTTGGATTAAAATTATATACAAACAATAGCTCGTCTCTCATATAGGCAAGTACATTATCATCATCTTTGTCCCAAACCTTAATCAAAGGTTTATCCTGGAAATTGGGAACAGATTTAATTAAGTTAATCATTGATCTGTCGAAATCTCCAAGATAATGATACTTTAAATTTCCATCATCAGCCAATCTCCACTGTCTTCTTGCGTATTTATATGACCAGTTGTTGCCCTCCCTGGGAAAATCTACCCATTCAGGATGTCCATACTCATTTCCCATAAAATTTAAATAGCCTCCATTTATCGTTGTTGCTGTAACCAGTCTGATCATTTTATGAAGTGCTATTCCACGATCTACCCTGTGGGTACTATTTGTAAGTTTCGACATATACCAATACATGTCAGAGTCAATAAGCCTGAATATTATTGTTTTATCGCCTACCAATGCCTGGTCGTGACTCTCACAATATGATATTGTTTTCTCATCGGATCGTCTATTTGTTGTTTCCCACCAGATTGCTGATGGATGCCAATCCTCGTCTTTTTTCTCTTTTATGGTTTTTATCCAGAAGTCAGGTATATTCATTGCCATTCGATAATCAAAACCATAACCGCCTTCTGAAATTTTCATAGCTAAACCGGGCATTCCACTTACCTCTTCTGCAATAGTAATTGCATCAGGTTTTACTTCATGTATTAGCTGATTGGCTAGTGTCAGATAGCATATAGCGTCCCCATCCTGACCTGCATTATAATAATCACTATAATTCGAAAATGATTCACCTAAACCGTGACTGAGATATATCATTGATGTGACGCCATCAAATCTGAATCCATCAAATTTAAACTCTTCTAACCAGTACTTACAGTTTGACAGTAAAAAATGGAGGACTTCATCTTTACCATAATCAAAGCAAAGTGAATCCCACGCCTGATGATATCTTCGTGATGGGTCACTATGAAAATACAGATCATATGATCCATCAATTCTGGATATTCCTTCAGTTTCGTTTTTAACAGAGTGAGAGTGTACTATGTCCATTATCACAGATATGCCCATTCCATGGGCAGTATCAATTAATTCACGTAACTCTTCAGGTGTTCCGCTTCTTGATGATGGGGCAAAAAAACTGGACACATGATATCCGAAGGATCCATAATAAGGGTGTTCCTGAATTGCCATAATCTGAATGGCGTTATAACCAGCTTTTTTAATGCGAGGGAGAATGTTCTCCCGAAATTCATTGTATGTACCCACCTTTTCTTCTTCACTCGACATACCAACATGTGTCTCATATATAAGAAGAGGGGAGGTGTCAGGTTTGAAATCTTTATATTTAAATGTGTATTTATGTTCAGGTTCCCAAACCTGAGCACTAAATATATATGTTTCAGGATCTTGAACAACTCGTTTGCTCCAGGCTGGAATTCGTTCGCCAGATCCTCCATCCCATGTAACATGAAGTTTATATAGATCTTTGTGATTAATGCGATTCAGTGGAACCTTAACTTCCCACACACCATTGCCAATAGGTTGCAATCGGAAAGACTCCAGATGTTGCCACTGGTTGAAAGTACCTACAAGAAAGATATCTGTGGCATTTGGTGCCCATTCACGAAACACCCACTTATCAGATGTTTTGTGTAATCCAAAATATAGATGTCCTGTTGCGAAATCAGATAATTTTATTTTACCATTATTCGTTAAATCAGATAATCTTTTCAGATAATAATCATGCCGACCGTTTATTGCTTTTGAATATGGCTCCAGCCAGGGATCATTTTTAATTATGTCTAACATCTTATTTTGATGTGTGATTTTAATATTATATGCATCGATAATAACAAAGATATAGAAATTGTGAAGATTTCATTTAATTTATTTGTTGATTTCTCATATCTTTGTCTATTGAGCACACATTTAGAAGATAGTACAATGAAACGAATTATAAATATTGTTTTTATTCTGTTATTAATTTCATTTAAATCCTTATCACAAGAAAACAAGATTACATGTGGTTTAGGTTTTAGTTTTGAAATCAGTGATGATAAAAGCTGGGGATATAAAGAGCCTGTTGTTGTGGAGATTACCCCTGGTTCACCCGCCGAAAGAGCTGGTTTAAAGATCAATGATATATTACTATCGGTCAATCATAATGGCACATATCTCAAATCTTATCAAACAATAATGTCCTGGTTCAATATAAACGAAACAGACATTACACTTGCAATTCGTAATTTCGAACACTCATTCAAAGAGATTACATTTTCGAAAGATTGCCGCAGCAGTAATGCTATTCCGGAAGCACAGCTTGCCCCGGTATTTGCATTTTATAGTTTAGAAAATGTTCAGAACAGGCGTTTTCTGATGCCTGTAAAGACCGTAACTAACGAGAACGCTCTATATCATAACTATAAAACTTTTGGGTTTGCAGCTTCTGATGAAAGTACCAGAGAGATAGATGAAAGAATAAATGCAATCTTTATACGTGCCTTATCAGAAAAAGGATTGGAGTACAATCCCACTGATCCTGACTTTATAATTCAAACATACTACAGTTTTGAAAGTAACCCTCTTTTCAAGTCTAATTCTTCAACATTTGGAAGCTATCAACCTGTTTGGAGGTATGATACAAGAAATAACAGAACCGTAAGAGTGCCTTTATATAATCCATCTGAGGGAGTTCGAATTGATGATATTGCCTATCAGTTGCAATTTGGAGCACGTTTCTATGATGTAAAATTTATGGAGGCAGGTGAGATGACACTTATTTGGGAGGGAGAGGTGAATGAGCGACTAAGTTCTTATTATAATCTGATTGACTACCTGGAAATGAATTTGCCTCTTATGCTATACAAATTTCCTTATGCAGGTAACAGATCATTTGCCACATTCCAGATTAAATATCTTAAGTACAATTATACAGGTATAGGCTATGATATGAATGATTTAAAAACAGTTGCTTCTGTTGATCCTGGCTCTCCTGCAGCGTTGGCTGGGATACGTCAGGGTGATGTGGTTATAAACATTCAGGGGCAAAGCTTTGATCACACTTCATCTCAGCAACTTACAGAGGGTTATCGTCGGTTTATTGCTGAAACTATGGAATTCAGAGATACGAACACTAGATATACCGATTCAAATGGCTTCAAGGATTGTATGTTCTGGAATATTGCTGATTATTTAAAAATATCAAACGCAATCTCAAACAATAAGAGATATAGAGCAGCTTTTTCATACCTGTTCAACTTCAATCAATATATTGACTGGAATACACCTGTTTCTATAAATATAGAGGTTGAGAGAAATGGAAATATTTTGAATTTTGCTGTTACACCTACTATTACTACAAGTTCACACTTACTGGCATATTAATATAGAAGTATATACTTATAATAGATTATGTAGTTCTGTGATGTTTTTTACTACTTAGTGGAAAAATATTTCAGATCTTGACATGCTTTTATTTTACTTTCATCTTACCTAAGCTCTTATCGTCTTCTTATATTCTTCTTATATTCTTCTTACCTGCTCCTTCTATATATGGGGATGGTAAAATAGTTGTAATAATAGTATATTATTTGGGCAAAGCTTTGGTATAAATTTTAGGGAGAATATTCTTGCAGACTAATAAGAATAGAACAGCAGGAGTATACTGGAACGGCAATTCTCTGTCATTGAATGTATTGTACTGTCAGTTACATTATAGGCAAGAAAATAATATGATGATTTTAGAAAAAAGTGATAGAAATGTTTGGAGCGTATTTATAATTTTCTCTATCTTTGCAATCCTTTTCCGCTCAATGTAGAATTCATTACAGAGGTTAATGATCGAAAAGGTTGAAAATCAATTTACATGTTGCAGAGAAAAAAATAAATTGAAAAATTATCTCGATTTATTTTGGATATTAAAAAATAGTCCATATCTTTGCACCCGCTTTTGAAAGGAACACCACCTGATAAGCGAAACGATAAGCGATCTTTAAAAAATTTACATACATTTTTTTTTGACAAGCAAGTACAAGAGATATAATATTAAGATTATA